>JAZROC010000028.1:0-1149 GCA_045648525.1 Clostridia bacterium | reverse complement strand
TACTCAAGCGACGAAATTTCAACAGCAGAAGCCGAAGAGCTTATTGAAACGCTTAATGAGAAATTAGGTAGTGACACAATAGAATTCCACGCAGGTATTTCATACAGACATATTTTAATTATTCACGGTGGTAATGCTGACGTTAAACTTACCCCGCCCCACGATATTACCGGCAAGAAAATAACTGATTATTTGCCTTCAGGCAGTGGTGCTTCTATTCTTCTTGATATTATGAAGAAAAGTAACGAAATTCTTAAAAACCACCCTGTAAACCTTAAGCGCAAGGCAATGGGAAAGAGAATGGCTTCAACCTGCTGGTTCTGGGGTGTTGGAAGCAAACCCGGTCTTTCACCTTTCAAGGAGAAATACGGTAAATCAGGTGCCGCAGTAACTGCCGTTGACCTTGTGCGCGGTATTGCGCGCCTTGCAGATATGGATATCTATGACGTTGAAGGCGCAACAGGCACACTTGAAACTAACTTTATGGGCAAAGCAAAGGCCGCCCTTGCTTCCTTTGATGAGGGACACGATTTCTGCTATCTTCACTTTGAAGCACCTGATGAGTGCGGTCACAGAGGCGAAATTGACAGAAAAATTAAATCAATCGAAATGCTTGATACTGTTTTGAACTTTGTTGTAAAAGGCTTGCAGGCAAGAAAAGAAGATTATGCAGTGCTTATTATGCCTGACCACCCAACACCTATTCCAACAGGTACACATTCTTCGGCTCCGGTGCCTTACGCAATGTATTACAGCACCAATGAAAAAGATTCAGGTGTTAAGAATCTTTGCGAAAAAACTGCAGAAAATACGGGTGTTGTACAAGACCCAGGTTTCGACCTTTTATCAAGATTTTTTAAGGGAGAATAATTGATGGAGAATTTTTCTTCAGAAAATTTAAAAGCGCAGTTTGACCACAAACGCTTTCCTTCGCTTTGGCAGGCAATAGTTGGTTGCTCGCTTATGCAATTTATAGTTGTTGTGCCGTTAATGTTAATCACTTTTATTTTAGGCAGTGATTACGGCAGATATTTCAGGACGGATTTTGGCGAATATATGTTTAATGCTATTCTTTCGCAATTTTTTGCCGTGCTGATTATTCCGTTGCTCTTTCTTTTGGTTTTCAAAAAAGATATGCACAAAGTCGGA
>JAZROC010000027.1:0-1850 GCA_045648525.1 Clostridia bacterium | reverse complement strand
ATCTATCTGCATCTGTTTTATCATAAGAGGTTTTTCAGGGCAAAGCGCATTTAAAACGTAATCGGCATAACGAATATTGTTTACGTGACCGTTTGAATCAAAATCACAGTATCCGCTTTTAACGGTTAAACTTGCTTCATTTTCTTTAAAATCCTGTATGCGGGTAATTTTTTCTTCAAAAGCCATATCTGAACAAAAACCGTCAATATTTTTATAAACGTCTGTTGCTCTTGTAAGTTTGCGCGTATCTTTATCAATTACCGCCCATTGACTTGTACCTTTAATTATTACGTTATCTTCTTCATCAAGAATTTTATATTCACGTTGAAAATCAAGGCGTTTCGGTTCTTTTGGCCAAGTTATTACAGTAACGCTTTCATACACTTTCGGCTTTCTTATTACCTCATATTTGACCTTAAGAATTACCCACAAAAAGCCTTTTTCTATCATTGAATTAAAGCCTACGCCAAGCTCTTCTGCGTGCATACCTGCAACAGACTGAAAAAGGTCAAGAACAGAGCTTGGCTTTATTTCTGAAAATCTGTCAAAATCAGAGCTTCGCAAATTATAGGTCTTTTTAAAAACGCTATCAGACAATTTTGTAATCTCCCAAAATTTCCACATTTCTTAAACCGTTTTCAACGGTAACTTTTATGCTTCCGTTAATTAAAGGTATAAGAGCTTTCGCATTCTTGGGCGCGCTATAATCTTCATTAAGATATACAGTTTTATTGATTTCATCAACTTTATCAATGCCTAAACAATCCCTGAAAATAAAGCGTACAACGTGACTTGCAAAACCGTGGTTGCAACTTGCGCCCGTTGAATCGTTTTCCCAAAGAGTGCCCGTAAGCTTTGCCATATAATCAAAATATTCTTTTATTTCACTAATAATTTGTTTACGATATCCGTTTTCTGATAAAACTTCCATTCTGAGATAGTTACCGATAAACGCGTTTGCAGGGAAAACACCGGGTTGAGTTTTTTCACACTTATGACCTGCACCGAAATCGTTGGCAATAATCTCCAAAAGTTCAGGATATTCTTCTTTATCTGCAACACCGGTAAAGAATGCGTAATACTGGCAAACCTCGGTAATATCTTCAGGCGTAATTTTGTTACCGTTTTCATCATAAATCTGATGGTCGCGGAAGAATTTGCCGTTAAAGGACAATTTTTTGATTGTTGCCTTAATTTTTTCGGCTTTTTCGTTTAAAGCACCGTCATTATACATTCTTGCCATTGACTTAAGCATTGCATAATACATCATATTTGACGGGAAGTTAACGTCGTGCACCCAATGATTTGCCTGTGACCATTCAACGAAAATCCAGCCGTCAAGTTTTTCAAGCAAACCGTCTTCATTAATAAATTTCTTAAAATACTCTTCAAGCTCGTAAAGACGTTTTTTTGCAATATTTATCATTTCAAAATCGCCCGTGCGCTGAACGTATTCTTCAAGCTCAATTACAAGGAACATCGCCCAGTTGGGTATAAACTGTCCTTTAACTTCACTTGAAGGGTAGCACATAGGCACCATACCTTCAGGTGTATTATCAAAATCAGTTGCATAGAAAAAGTTTTCCAAAAATCCTTTTTCAACGCCTGACTGACCCGTTAAATCCTTTTCAACTCTGCCGGTAAAGAAGCTATCGCAAAGCCAACCTGCGCGCTCACGGGAAGGACAATCCATAAATAAATCAACTGCATTTTGCTCAAAGGTATGAATTGCCGCACGGAAAACACGGTTAAGTGCTTCGTCATCGCAAGTAAATTGCGCCGTATTAGCCTTTGAGTTAGTATATTCAACAATTTTAAGATCGGAAATTTCAACTGTGCCTTCAACGCAA
>JAZROC010000026.1:0-2068 GCA_045648525.1 Clostridia bacterium | reverse complement strand
AACACTATCTTCCTCAGGTTCAGGTAAAACTATTTCCTCATTAAGATCAACAACGATTTCGCCGTCGCCTTCTTCATAGTCAACTAACTCAAGCGTAGTATTTTTAACGTAAATTGTTTTGCAGCATTCAAAATTAGACATTCTGTCAAAGCAGAAGTTAATTTTTTCCCAAAGACCACCATTAATATCTGTTGCGGTAAAGGTTAATTCACCTTCAAGCGGAGTCCATGAGCCTTCAACAATTTCCTGCTCTATTGCACGAATTGCATAGTTACCGCCACCTGTATCATAGAATGCACCTGCTTGTTCATCCCTATAATAAGCCGTAAAAGCATCAGGTTCCTTTATTTTTTCATTTACGCCTGCAGCACGGACAAGCGCACCTAAAACGTATTCTTCATCTTCAAAGCCTTCGTTATAATCAATTTTCATTTCAAAACTGATTTTAACGGTAATTTGATCATTACCTTCAATTAAAGTTTTGAGATCAGGCATAAGGTCAACGCCTGCCGATATATAAGCATTGGTAATGTTGCCAAAGGAATATATCGTTTCTCCGTTTTCTGTAGTAGTTGTAACTGCGGTTTCACCCAAAAGCTTGACCCAAGGTGATGATACGGCTGCCGTTTCTGCTGAAACAGGAATAACTGCCATCGACCATAAAATCGCCAAGGTCAAAAGAATAGCAAAAATCTTTTTCATCAAAAATCTTCCTTTCACACATATTTTTGCATTTTTATTATACAATATTTTTTAAAATTGCGCCATTGCAAATATTGTTTTATTTGATTTTTTTCTTAAATAATTTGCAATATAAGTTGTTAATAAAAAAAATACACATTTTTTTACAATAATAGTTGTAATTTTTTGAAAAATAGTTTATAATACTTCTGTTATTTTTGTTTTGCAAAAATTTCCGTAATTTTATATGATGAAAGAAGGCAAACAACATGGAAAAATATGAAAGAAGAGTTGGTACGGTTTCAAGAGGTATTCGTTGCCCTATTATCCGCGAAGGTGATGACCTTGCGAAAATCGTTGCTGACAGCGTTATTGAGGCTGCTGAAATTGAAGGCTTCAATTTAAACGACAGAGACGTTATATCAATTACCGAATCAATCGTTGCACGCGCACAAGGCAATTATGCTTCAGTTGAGGACATTGCTTCTGACGTTCGCGCTAAATTTGGTGGTGAAACCGTTGGTGTTATATTCCCTATTCTTTCAAGAAACCGTTTCGCTATCTGCTTAAAGGGTATTGCAATGGGTGCAAAGAGAATCGTTCTTATGCTCTCATATCCCTCTGACGAAGTTGGTAACGAGCTTGTTAGCCTTGATAAAATAGATGAGGCAGGCGTTAACCCCTATTCAGACGTGCTTACTGAAGCAAAGTACCGTGAGCTTTTTGGAGAAAACAAGCACGAATTTACAGGCGTTGACTACGTTTCATATTATAAAGGGATTATCGAAGATGCAGGCGCGGAAGCTGAAATCATTTTTGCTAATCAGGCAAAAGCTATTCTTCAGTACACTGACTGCGTTCTTAACTGCGATATTCATACCCGCGTTAGAACAAAGCGCATCTTAAAGGCTAACGGCGCAAAAATCGTTCTTGGTCTTGATGAAATTCTTAATGCTCCCGTTAACGGCAGTGGTTGCAATGAGCTTTATGGTCTTTTAGGTTCAAACAAGTCAACTGAAGACAAGATTAAGCTTTTCCCCAGAGAGTGCAAAGACCTTGTACTTGATATACAGAAAAACGTTCTTGAAAGAACCGGCAAGCACGTTGAAGTTATGGTTTACGGTGTCGGTGCTTTCAAGGATCCCAAAGGAAAAATCTGGGAGCTTGCTGACCCGGTTGTTTCACCTGCATTTACCGACGGTCTTGTTGGCACACCCAACGAATTGAAACTTAAATATCTTGCTGATAACGATTTCAAAAATCTTTCAGGCGATGCACTTAAGGAAGCAATTTCAAAGAGTATTCGTGAAAAGCAGGATAATCTTGTTGGCAATATGGCTTCACAAGGCACAACTCCCCGTCAGTTAACCGACCTTATCGGTTCTCT
>JAZROC010000025.1:0-4253 GCA_045648525.1 Clostridia bacterium | reverse complement strand
AACCGCCCTTACGGAAGGTTGGCTCAAGTACGATATCAAGCAATTAACTTTGCCCGATAGTGAATGTTGTAAGAGCTATAATAACCCTGCTGACGGCGGGTCCTACTGGAAAGGTGATTACCCTGTAGCCGCACGAAAACTTCAGTTAGAACTTTTCGGCAAGAGCAATATTACTTTAGATGAAAATCGCAAAAAGTGGATTTAGAATTTAAAAAACTCGATTGTGGCACCTTTCTTATGGAAGGTGCCACAACTATATTCGCGCTTCGCAATGAGCGATATACGGCTTTCACCGTGAGAAAGGCACGAAAATAATATGGCGCAGAGGGAAGTAAATGGACCAAGGAAAAAGTTGATCAGCTTCGTCAGGATGCCGCTAATGCAGGTATCGAAAAATCGTTGTATATCGTGGGTATGTGCTTTACAGAGAGCGTTACAACCTTTACTGCTGTAGTCGAAAAGGGCGTTGACGGCGTTTCGTGGTACGGCGTAAGCGCCTGGAAAACGGGCGAAACCTTTGCTACCCTTGCCGAGCGTGCAGAATCAGGAATGAAGAAAATGGGCGAGTTTGCAGAAACTCTTGGCGTTGATCTTATTCCTGCTTTCACTTCCGGCAGAGATACAAGAGCGCGTATTGAAACGGGTGTTTCCTGGGTTGATGGTGACCCCAATGCAACCAATGATGATGACAAGCCTTATAAAAACTGGTACACACTTCCGCCTACTATGGAAGAACTTGAAGAACATATAACTAACGTTCTTGAATATACCGACACTTCTTCTGCGACAAAAACCAATATTGTTTGCTCTTATGCGTGGAATGAACACGAAGAGGGTGGCTGGCTTTGTCCCACAGTTACGGTAGATAAAAACGGCAATGCCGTTTATAATGAGGATGACACGATAAAGGCTAATACAGAGCGTCTTGATGCTCTGAAAAGTGCCAAGGAAAATGTTTTCGGTGTAGCACCTACGCCAACCCCAACACCTGTTACCGGTACCATTAAGGGAGCATCGGTTGATATCGGCGCAACTCTTACAATAAACTATTTTGCAGAGGCTTCAACAGATGACGTTAAAATGAGATTTACTTCATCTTCGGGCAAAGTGACGGAAGTTAACGGTATTATCGACGAACAAATGGGATGTTATATGTTCGCTTATGAGGGAATTAACCCGCAATGTATGAACGATAATATCAAGGCTGAACTCGTTTATGGTGAAGAAGTTCTTGATACAAAGGAAAACTATAGTGTAAGAAATTATTGCGAGAATCAGAAAAACCGTAGCGCAGAAAGTCTTGGCTTGGCAGAAAAAGAATTCGAGTGTTTGAAAACTCTGATGGCTGATATGCTTGTTTACGGCAGTGCTTCGCAGGAATATAAGAATTACAATACGTCAAACCTTGTTGATAGTGCTGAATGGGTAAGCGAGTATAAGAGCACCTTTGAAGTGCCTGCCGGCGTAAGAATAATAACGGGTAACAAGGATACTGATAATCAGGTTACTGCAGTTGGCGTTAATATGGCAAACGTAAATAAGATTTACTTTAAAATTAAGTTTACTGACGATATTACCGTTAAAATAAATGATAAAGAGATTGATAAATCAACACTTGCTAAAAATGACGACGGTATTTATCTTCTTTATTCAGACGGCATTAAGGCAACGCAGTTTGATAAAATTTTCACCTTGCAGCTTTTAAAAGACGGCAAAGAAATCACAAAGGTAGAATATAACGTAAATGCTTATATTCAGGCAAAATATGAAACGCCAAGCGTCCAAAAGATAGTTAAAGCATTGTCCAATTACGGAGTTTCCGCAAACAATTATCAAGATGCGCTCAAAGACAATAATTTTGACCTTGAAGATGATATTCTGTAATAAAATTTTAACCCCTCGATTTTTTCGAGGGGTTTAGTTTATTCGTTATAAAGCCTTAAAATGAAGTATAGTGCCCAGTCCTGATCGTTGGCAAAGGCATCGTAGAAGCCCGTTATGGTGCCGTTAACGCTTAAGGGGTAAACGCAGGCGCAGGATGCGCTGCCGTCGGGGTAGAAGGTTGAAAGAGAGCCACGCATTGAATTTTCGGCTTTTTCACGATAGCTTTCATCGCCTGTTAATTTGAAATAGCGGTTATAGGCTATGCCGTTAAGGGAACTCCAGTAATGGGGGAAGGTGTCACCGTACTGACGGCTTTTACCAAACCAGAAGCCGTCCCAATGGCGAATTGCAACTTCAAAAAGATGGTGGTCAGGCTGTATTCCTGCAAAAAGTTCTAAAGCACCCAACTGAATTTTTGCGCCCTCCAAATACTTTTCGTCTTTTGAAATATCGTACATCTGCAAAAGTAAATCGGTGGCAGGAAAAGCTATTGATTGCTCATATTTAACCTCGTGAGCAGGATAATTAAGTCCGTTTTTAATAATGTTTGAGCAATGGTCGGTGAAGAAAGCGAAGATAATATCCCGTTCCTCAATTAAATTTTCATTTTCTAAATAGCGGTAAACTTCCGTTACGGGAATGGGGAAAGCATAAAATTTTGTTCCGCCCTTTTCATAAAAACGCTTTAAGGCGCGGTATGCGTAGACGAGGTGTTTTTTCTCCTTTAAAAGACGGTAAAGTTCAATATAGAAAATTGTTACCCAAGGGTAGTTATACAATCTTTCAAAGGGACGGTCGTGGTAGAAATCGTTATAAACCTCGCCCGTTTCAGTTTCAAAAATTTCGCGTTCAATATATTCAACGTACTTTAAAAGGCTTGCTTTATATTTTTCGTTTTTGTAATACTGCAGATAAGTTGCAATAAAAATGCCCATGCCTATGCGCTCTCTGGCACCGTTATAGTTGGCATTGTAATGATAGAAAATGTGCTTTTCTTCATTATCATAGGGCAGATATGCGCCGTCAAGACCACTGCCTTCCTTGTGATATTGTTGCTTATCAACAATAAAATTGATGCGCTTTTCCATAAGCTTGTCAAGGCAGGGTGAAACGAAAATGTTAAGATGGGTTTTTATTCCGCAGACCGAAATTTCATAGTGATGCTCACCTAAAAAGTCAGGTGCTTCCTTAACTTTTATAATGCCTTTATTAATTGAAAAAGCAACTTTCTTTTCGTTTTTTGTAATAAGAATATCTTCTTTTTTAAATTCAAAATTAGGTGTGACGGTAAAGGAAATTTTCTCTTGCTCGAAAATCGTATAGCGGTCGGCATCAACCTTAATAAAACGGTTGGTGTATTTTTTTATCTGCCTGAAAAAATCCTCCTTGCCGTTGTGCCAGAAAAGCATCCACGAAATAGTAAAGGATTCGTTTGGCATAAGTGGGTGCGGTGTGGGATGAAGGATAAAATCACCGCGGTCGTTGCTTATTTTTTCTAAATCACGCTCAATACTGTATGCAGAAAGGGAGCCTTCCAATAAAACAAGACCCAAATGCGGTGCTTCACCGCCCATTCTCAATGCGCACACGTATGAAACTTCTTCACCCATAAACAAATGAGTATGGCAACGCTGTTTTATGCAGATATCCGAAGCAATGTAATCGTCATTAAATGGCGTGTAAATGCCTATTTGCTTGGTGGCGGTGAAAATATCACGGTCGGAAACGTTGGTAAAAACGTAGGTTTCCTTTATGGCATCACCGATTTTTTCCTGAGTATATTCAGCCTTGATGCCGTCAGGGCAACGGCACGTACCCCATTGGGTATAGCCTTCAACCCAGTTCATCTGATATTTGTCATTTGCGTGTATAAGTTCTTTCATATTAATTATCCTCGTTTACCTTTAAATTGTATGAGGCAAAGATTTTCTTTATCTGATTCAATTTTTCCTTTGTAGGCGGTTTAACGTCGGGCATAGTGTTTTCTAAACCTAAAGCATCGTATTTTGAGCCGGAAAAATTGTGGTATTGAAGAATGTCAACACTTTCAATATTATTAAATTGGGAAAGCTTTTTAGCTATGTCCTCTGCTTCAAAATCATTATATTCAGGGATTACGGGGTAGCGTATAATAACTTTTTTGTTGAGTGTATCCAGATATGCAAGGTTATCCCATATGAGTTTATTTGATTTGCCCGTGCATTTTATGTGGGTTTCCTCCGAAAAAGCCTTAATATCGTACAAAAATACGTCGGTAAAGGGAATAACCTTTTCAAAAGCATTTTGGGGCACGTAACCGCAGGTATCAACTGCCGTGTGAATGTTTTCTTCCTTTAACTTTTTTAAAAGGGCGCACACAAAATCTGCCT
>JAZROC010000024.1:0-4120 GCA_045648525.1 Clostridia bacterium | reverse complement strand
ATGTTTGCGCCCATCTTGTAATATCTTTCTGCCTTTTCGATATCGTCGCAGAAAATGCCTGAAGACATATTATGTTTTTGGCAGATATCAAAAACCTGCTGGAAATAGTCAAGCAATTCGGGGTTATTGAAGTCGAAAGGCTTTCCTACCATAACTGAAAAATCGTAGGGTCCGATAACGATTGCGGAAATAAATTCGCCGTATTTTTCCAAAATTGCAGGAAGATTTTTTACACCTTCGGGTGACTCAATCTGAAGCATAAGATATCTCTTGTAAACGTGAATCGTTTCGTCTTTTCTGTACTGACCGTGACCACCGCAACCAAGCTTGCCGTTAGGGGCAAAGTTCATTGATTTTACTGCCTTTTCAACCTGTTCAAGAGTTTCGGTACGGGGAATCATAATACCGTCTGCGCCCAAGTATAACGCACGGGAAATAAGATGATATTCCGTATCTGCAACGCGGATAAAGGAGGGTACGCCTTTAAGACGGGCAACCTGAAGACAACCGATAAGTGATTCGTTGTTGTAAATGCCGTGCTCGCCGTCAAATAAAACGAAATCAAGACTGTCTGCTATTTTTTCAACCATAATCGTGCTTAAAATGTTGGAAATTGCAGGGCCAACGATTTTTTCGCGATTTTTTAATTTTTGTTCAAAAAGCTCGTATTTATTCATATTAATTCTCCTCTAAATTAAGCCACAGAACTTCCTTTTCGGTAAGCTTGATTTTTTCTGCGGCAACGTTTTCGTTTATTTGTTTTTCGTTTACGGGACTGGTAAGTAAGAAAGTGTTAAGAGATTGATTGAAAACCCATGCAAGACCGATTTGTGCAACGGAAACGTTCTTTTCCTTTGCAAGAATTTCGGCACGTCTTAAACGCTCAAAGTTATCTTCAGACCAGTAGCCTTTAACGCCTGCCTCGTCTAAAAATGCTTTTGCCTTATCCTTTTCGTCGTGCTTAAACGCGCCTGAAATGAAACCGCGCGCCAAGGCTGAGTAAGCAAAAACGGCTATATTGTTATCTAAATACCATTTTCTTGCCTTTTCGTTTGCCTTGCCCGTTAACGTGGTGCAGGTACCTATCCAAGGATTATCCACCTGCTCAATTAATGAATAGTTGGGACTTGTTACGGTAAAGGGGATAAGATTGTGCTTTATCGCGTAATTATTGGCTTCTTCAATACGCTCAAAACTCCAGTTGCTTCCGCCGAAAGCACCGATTTTACCTTCATCAAAGAGGCGGTTCATCGTATCTACGATTATATCTACTTTAACAGAAGGGTCGTCACGGTGAAGCATATAAATGTCAACAAAATCAGTTTTAAGTTTTTTAAGAGCATTGTGAATATCATATAAAATGTCAAAATCAGTTACTCTTTCACGCCACTTATTAGGGTGAGCGCATTTTGAAAAGATAACTACCTTATCGCGAAGATTTCTTTCAAAAATCCAATCGCCTAAAATTTCTTCACCGTAATGGTCGGAACAGTCAAAACAGTTGATTCCGCTTTCAAATACGGTATCAAGCAGATTAAATGCCTTTTCGCGACACTCTTTTAAGTCGCTTCTGCTTTCATCAACAGCATCAAACAAAATTTTTGTTGCCGTACCGAAAACTATAGGCGAAATCTCCTTTTTAACGTATGGAATTTGCTTCATATAATTCCTCCTTTTTTTGTTGTGCAACCGATTGCACTTATAATATCACTTTTTTGCGATTTTGTCAATAATATGTTTACAAAAAAATAAGGGTTTGGTATAATACGGAAAGAAAGGCGTGAATAAAATGGATTTTACAAGACTTAAAAATTATCTTGATAACGTTGATAAAAATATGGTGCCCTCATACAGATGTATAATAAAAAAGGAAAACGAAACCGTATTTGAATATTTTAATGCCCGCGATGATATTTTTGAAAGCGAAAAGGATAAGAAATATTATTATATTTTCTCTGCAACGAAGGTTATAACCTGCACAGCCCTTATGCGTCTTTATGAGGACGGCAAACTTGATATTAACGACCCCGTATATAAATACATTCCTGAATTTAAGGATTTGTATATTGGCGGAAGTTTTCAGGAATGTGGAAAAGTTATAGATAAAGAAACTATGCCCAAGGCAAAGAACGTGCTTACAATAAAGCATCTTTTAACTATGTCGGGCGGATATACTTATAATTTGAATCATCCTGAAATTTTAAAGGTAACGAAGGAAATGGGCGAGGAAACCTCAACCCTTGGTATTGTAAAAGCCGTTGCCAAATTTCCTCTTTTGTTTGAGCCCGGTGCAAATTTCAATTATTCCCTTTGCCACGATATTTTAGGCGGAATAATTGAAGTTGTAAGCGGCAAAAAGTTCTCTGAATATTTAAAAGAAATCATTTTTGAACCGTTAAATATGAAAGACACTTTCTTTAAACCTACCGCTGAAGTATTAAAACAAATGCATC
Source organism: Clostridia bacterium (assembly GCA_045648525.1). Taxonomy (GTDB): domain Bacteria; phylum Bacillota; class Clostridia; order Christensenellales; family QALW01; genus UMGS1322. The sequence continues at coordinate 1,667 of JAZROC010000024.1, read as the reverse complement.
AGCAATTTAAGGTTAATCCCGGGTATATGATTGCCCAGCCCCAGGAACCCTGGTGTGGCTATGCATTGATGGGTAAATATGAAAGCGGTGGCGCAGGTCTTATTTCTACTGTTGAAGACTATGCAAAATTTGCTTCCTGCCTTGCAAACGGCACTTCGGAAAACGGCTACAGAATTTTAAAAAGGGAAACTATTGACCTTATGCGCGCGCCCCACCTTGAAGGCAAAGCATTTGAAACTTTCGGAGCAGGTCGTCCCGGTTATAACTACGGATTGGGAGTAAGAACGCATATCGACCCTGAAAAAAGTCACGGTCTTGCGCCTATAGGCGAATACGGTTGGGATGGCGCCGCTGCCGCATTCGTTGTAATCGACCCCGAAAACAAACTTTCCCTTACATTCACTCCTCACGTACTTGGTTGCGGATATGCTTACAGTCATATCCACCAGACTATACGTAACCTTGCCTATGAGTGCATTAAATAAAATGCTTGCCATATAAGAAATTGTATCTGAAGCAAAAAAGCGGAATGAAATTCATTCCGCTAATTTTTTATATTTCGCCAACTGTTTCGGCAAGGCACATCATATATCCTGCAGTACCTATCTGACAGTTAATCCAGAAATTTTCAACGTTTTCAATACAATCTTTCTTCATCCAATGGGTAGGAATAAGACCTGTGTTTTTATCCTGCATTCTCGTAATCATATCGCCAAGCGCGCAAGCCTTTTCCAAAAGAAGAGGCTCTTTTGTTACGGAGTACACGTCAAGGAAAACGCTCATTATTCTTGACGTGCTTGCATCAATGGGTACGTACCAGTAATACTGCTCAACACCTGCAGGCGAATACCAGAAATCTTTTTCAGGGTCAAAATGAGTATTCCAAGGCGAGAATTTGCCCCAAACAACAAACTGGTCTTCAACGAAACGAAGAAGCTCTTTTGCATCTTCCATAGCCATAGCATCGTCTTTGAAATTTTTGGTAATATATTTTATCAAACTGTCAGCGTCAATGTGAGTAAGGTTTGTATAGCTTCCTGAAAGAAGAATATCTTCAAACTGACCTTCCCAGTTATAGCACTCAAAACGTTTTGCCTGAAGATTCTCAAAATAATTTTTTTCAAGAGTGCGCCATGTTTCATCGCCTGTTTTTGCGTACATTTCGTGCATAAAATCAAGAATCTGATATGAAGCGCAAACGTTATTGCCCTCAACCTCGCCCGTTTCCGTTGAGCGCATAAGATACCAGCTTCCCGAGGGAAGTACGTTATCTTTATAATAATTTGCAATGGTTATAGCGGCATCAAAATATTTTTTGTCGCCCGTTGCATCACTTAATGCAAGGTAGGCAAGACCTGCCGATGCAGGATATATAAGCATTATTTTATCGGTGCGGTTTTTTGCCATAGGCGCAGTTTTATCAACGGTGTCAAAATCAAGACCTTTAAAGGAATACGTTGGGGGAAGTCCTGCAACGGGGGAGTCACCTTTATAGGAAATCGAAAGCATATAGTCAGCGGCATTTATTGCAAGCTGTAAGGATTTATCCTTGTTTTCAGGCTCAAGCTTTGCATATTTTATCATAGCGTTTATAACGCTGCTTATGGTTTTTGAGGGATACACGTTGTGGGGATAGAATGGGTCAGGCTTGCCGTGAATAAGCCAGT
>JAZROC010000023.1:0-2075 GCA_045648525.1 Clostridia bacterium | reverse complement strand
TGAATATAATTAAAAAAAGTCTCGGATTTTTCCGAGACTTATAATTTTTCTTCAACCCATTCTTTTGTGATGTTAGTTTCGCCAAGGGTATTTGCCATTTTTATTTTTGCGATAAATCCCTCTAAAATTCTGAAGTTTGAATTTTGCCCGCTTAAAAAGGTCAAAACTTCATTGTCGAGAGAAAGGTTTAAATCGTTGCACAGCTTTTTCAAAAATTCCTTGCGCAGATTTTCGTCGGCAGGAGTAATTTCGGCAATGCAATCCCCAAATTCATTTATCATTTTTTCAGTTAATACGTTAATATCTTTTTTGTTTTCCGTTGCCAATATTACGAGTTTTTTGTTTAAGCAAAGTTTCTTAATGATAAAAAACAATTCTTCTTGCGTAGACGGTCTTCCTGCTAAATAAAAGCAGTCGTCTATCAACAAAACGTCGTAGGCTGAAATTTCGTTAAAGAAAGTGTCAGCGCCCGTTTTTTTATCCAACGTTTTAATAAGCTCTGATACAAGCTTTTCGCAGGAAAGAAAGCAAACGTTTTTTGTTTTTCCTAAAAAATTATCTACGGAAGTCAACAGATGTGTTTTGCCACACCCGTCAGGACCTGAAATTATAACGGGCGAATGGGGATTTTTACAGGATTGAAGGCATTTTTCAAAAGCGCCTTCATTAGATTGTGCTTTTAAGAAGTTATCAAAACTTTTTTCCATATTATACCCCTTTCTTTTTTATTGGAAGGCTATTATATATCATAAGATTACTTTTGTCAAAAAGAAAAGCAGACGAAATTTTTCGCCTGCTTTGAAATCAGTTTACTATATTTTTTTCATTTCCTTCTAAAAACGCTTTTACGTTTTCTATAGAATAAGTTGCAAGACGCTGTCTGCCTTCAACTGCAGTCCAGCTGATGTGAGGAGTAATGAAACAATTTTTTGCTTTTAACAAAGGTGAGTCCATACTGATAGGCTCGTTTTTAACTGCATCAAGACCTGCGGCATAAATTTTACCGCTGTTAAGTGCTTCACAAAGTGCGTCCTCATCAATAAGTCCGCCACGGCTGTTGTTAATTAAAATAACGCCATCCTTCATTTTTGCAATGGTTTCCTTGTTTATTAAATCTTCCGTTTCCTTAAAAAGAGGGCAATGAAGAGAGATAACGTCGGATTTTGCTAAAAGCTCATCAAGTGAAACGTATGTAAAGCCTTCTTCTCTAAAAGTATCAAAAGCAATAACTTTCATACCGAATGCTTCACCTGCGCGGGCAACAATTTTGCCGATTCTGCCTAAACCAACGATGCCTATAACCTTGTTTTCAAGCTCAATGGATGGATGGTCCCAGAAACACCAGTCTTCATTCGAATTTCGTCTGCCCTTGCGCACTTCTTGGTCAAGATGACCTACGTGGTTGCAGATTTCAAGCAAAAGAGCAACAGCGTGTTGACCGATGCCCTCGGTGCCGTAGGAGGGCACGTTGGCAACGGGAATATTAAGCTCCCGTGCTTTTTTTACGTCAACGGTATTGTAGCCTGTGCCGATAACCGAGATAAACTTAAGGTTTTTGCATTTTTCGAGCATTTCCCCTGAAACGTGGGATTTGTTGAGCATAACGATATCTGCATCAAGCATATGGTCTAAAACTTCGCTTTGAGGTACGCGGTCATTCATTTCAACAGTGCCTAATTTTTCAAGTGCTGACCAATCAATTTCGCCCTTATTTTCACGAGGCTTATCAAGTACTACTATTTTCATAATTTTTCCAAGCCTCCGTAAAGATTGTTAAAGCCTGCCATAAAAATACCCATATCGGTGGATGCCCACAAAATGTTTGCGCCCATCTTGTAATATCTTTCTGCCTTTTCGATATCGTCGCAGAAAATGCCTGAAGACATATTATGTTTTTTGCAGATATCAAAAACCTGCTGGAAGTAGTCAAGAAGTTCAGGGTTAGTAAAGTCAAAGGGCTTGCCTACCATAACGGAGAAATCGTAAGGACCGATAACGATTGCAGAAATAAATTCGCCGTATTTTTCCAAAATTGCAGGAAGATTTTTTACACCTTCCGGTGACTCAATCTGAAG
>JAZROC010000022.1:0-3707 GCA_045648525.1 Clostridia bacterium | reverse complement strand
CAAATTTTTTCTCAATTTTTTCACATTCAAGCTGATAAATTTTATCAGCTTCAGCAGCTTTTTCCTCTGCACGAAGAACAATATCACGTGCAGCAAGTTCAGCATTAATTAGCGTATCTTCAATTAATGATTGCTTATTCTCAAGCTGTGCCTTCTGAAGCAACACTGCAGAAAGTTGAGTTTTAAGCGCTTCAATTTCCAATTCAAGAGCATTTTTTTCGTTTTCCAGATTTTTTATAAACTGTTCAACTTCAAATCTATTATAGCCTTTTCGCTCAATGCTGAACGTCGTAGAAGTATTTTTCATACAAAACCTTCATTCTTTGAATATCAAAAATCTTCATCAAGTGTGAAGCCTGCTTCACTTAACTCTGATTCATTAACAATATCTTCTGATTTATCAATATATGTCTGATTAGACGCAAAAAGATAGATGCTTCCCTTTGAAACCTCTGTAACCTGCGCATCGCTTGCGTATGCCGCACCACTCATAAAGTCAAGTATGCGTTGAGCAACTCTTCTTTCAACCTTATCAAGCTTGATAATAACCTGCTTATTCTGTATAAGTTGCATAACAAGTGGCTGTGCATCGTTATATGTTTTTGGTGAATAAATAACAACGCTTGAAGGTGCCTTACTGTTATTAACCTGAATAACGCGAGGTTTTCTTGATTTACGGTGCTTGTCCTCGTCGTAAGAAACGTTCTCCCTTCTTGATCTTACAGGAGCTTCATCTTCTTCATCATCAAAATAATCGCTCTCGTCTTCATAATCATCGTTTCCACCGAAACTAAAAAGATCCCAGAATTTGTTTCTTTTTTCATTTGACATAATTTATATCCCCCAATTTATTATAATTTCTTTCTCCAAACAAAGCCGTTCCAATTCTTATCATTGTTGCGCCTTGTTTAATCGCCGCTTCATAATCTCTGCTCATTCCCATGGAAAGTTCACAGAATTCTTGTCCAAATCGAGCTTTTCCGAATTCTAAAAGCTCACGCATTTTTTCAAAAAAAACATTCTGCTCATATTCAGTTGCGTTTATTGGCGCAACAGTCATTAAGCCTACAGGCTTAATATACCTAAAATTTATTAAATTGTCAAGATATTCTGATAAATTATTAGGTAAAACACCTGATTTTGTCGTTTCACAGCCAATATTTACTTCAACAAGCGTCTTTATTTCATTAATTTCATTCTTAATACAAAATTTATTTAGTTCATCCGCCAAGGAAATTCTATCCAAAGAATGAATCAAAGAAACTTTATCCCCGATAAATTTCACCTTATTGGTCTGCAACTGACCAATCAAATGAATTTCGGCACTTTTATCAATATATTCATATTTTTCTAAAAGCTCTTGTACTCTGTTTTCACCTATGTACTTTGCACCTGCTTTTATTGCTTCATTTATTTCATCAGCACTTCTTGTCTTTGTAACGGCAATAATTTTTACATCATCAGTATTTCTGCCACAGTTTTCACAAATTCTATCAACATTATCCTTTATTTCTAAAAACCTTTGTTGAATTGTCATTTGTACACCTTCTGTCCAAGAGATAATTGTTCGTTAACATCAAATATTATAAAATCTTCATCCTGATATAATATATTAACCGGAACTGTACTTTTCTTTTTGCCTGCTTTAATTTTTACTTCACCATTTTTGATATAATCATTTTTAATTGTATATCCTTCAAAACGTTGACCAACAAAAACATTTGTAATACGTATATCAAGATATTTTTCAACGTTATCTGAAAAACTGAATATAACAACACTTCCACTTCTGTCGTCAATAATTTTTTCAACAAGTCCTGCTTCAAAGCTTTTTTCATTATCAATATATACGGGATAGGTTGAGCCAACAGCAAACAGCGAAGAATCCTCAACTTTCGCAGCAATGTACCACTTACTGTCCTTTACAAGTTTAAAGCCTTTGTTCATTTCATCAGTACTGGCCTTAAAAAGATTTTCTGTTTCCTTATATGTAATATTTTGGGCTTTTTCAATATTCAATTCGCTTTCTTTTCCGTCACAATAAAAGCCTACAAAAGCATCTTCAGATGCACTGAATACATCGCACCACGCAGCTAATGCTTCAGTCATATTTTTTTCATCAGCATAAAGACCCTGCAAATAATCATTGTTTTCCGTATTATAGTTATTTCTTATATATTGTTGTCTTGCGCTTATTAAGTTACAAAGGGTTCCGTAGAGTTCAATATATCCATTATCCTCTTCAGACATTCTTTTTATGGTAACATCAATTTCAAAATCAAAATTTTTAATATTTTTATCATCAAAAGACGTCAATATATTCTGATTCTGATATGCGGCTATATTTTTTTCAGTTTCAGCCAATTTATTAAGGGTATTCTTAATATATCCTTTCTTATAAGCCGAAGCAATTTTTGTTCCCTGCTGAACGTGTTGACCTTCAATAATATTTCCAAATAAAATCTTTTCATATGAAGATAAATCAAAATAAGTTTCATCACGAAAAACAACACCTTTTCCGCCGATGCCGTCATAATGTATTTTATAAGCAATATTATCAGTTTTAGGAATTAATGCAAAAATCAAGCCTAATATTATGCACAAACACAACACAACAGCAATAATAAATAAAAGTATTCTATTTTTATTACCTCTGCTATTTATCATAAAAACTCCTTTTAATATATTACCGAGTTATCTACCGGCAACGAATCATCTTCAACTGCATATTTAAGGTCAAGATAATATTCTGCAATCTCTTTAACTGTAGAGCTTGCCATAGAACCCGACCTTCCATTTGGAATGTAAACAACAATGGCTATTTCAGGTTTCTCATATGGTGCAAACGCAACAAACCACGCATTATCTTCAAGGTTTATCTGTGAAACCTGTGCTGTACCTGTTTTTCCGCCCAACTGCTCTTTGTATTTGAATTCATCAAAATAATTTCGCGCAGTTGATGAATAACGGTCTTCACTTTCATTAACCATATCCCTCATCCCCTGCTTGATAACATCAAGGTTTTCTTGCTTAATATCAAGTTTTCTTACAAGAGTAGGCTGTTGTTCATAAACAAGTTCACCTGTAGGTGAAGTAACTTTATTTACGATGTGGGCATCATAAACATAACCACCATTAACAAGAGCTGATATATATCGTGCCACTGCAATGGGTGTAACTGTAGTAATACTCTGTCCAATACCCGTCTGAATAGTTGTCGTATTAGTCCAGGTTATCTGAACAATTGAACTATAAATTTTATATCTTGTATCATCACGAACTTTTGAGCGTGATAAACCATATTCATCCACAAGCATAGTCTGAACTTGCTCAAAAATTTCATTACGGGTTTTACCAACCATTTCAAAACAACGAAGAATTAATTTATTTACTTCATCTTCCGTAAAACTTTTTCCTGACGAAGCGGCACATTCTTCAAGAATTGTCTTTACCTGTTTTGAAACAAGATACGGCAAACTTGTATCCTGGTCATTAATATCACGTGCATTATCATATAAGGTTTTCTGGTCGCCAACAATTCCTACGTTTTCACCGGTAAGTTCAATGTTTGTTTTATCAAGAAGTCCAAGATTTGTCGCCCATTTTTTTATTTTTTCAATACCCAGTCTATCAGCTAATTCATAGTAAAAATAGTTGCAAGAATAATTGATAGCACTAACAACATTAATATGTCCGTGGGTTTCATA
>JAZROC010000021.1:0-1642 GCA_045648525.1 Clostridia bacterium | reverse complement strand
TATAAGAGCGAGTTAACGGGCCATCAGGAATACGCTTCCGCTACACCTAACGTTGGCGGTGTGCTTGCTTCAACTTCTGCTTTCCGTGACGTAAGCGCACACACCTGGTACGGCGCACAGTGGTCACCGAACCTTAAAGGCGGAACCAACGCAACCATTGCAAGAGATTTCTGGAATAACGGTCAGGGCAAGCCTGTCGTTAACTACGAAGGCAGATATTGCTATCTCTGGACAAAGCATTTCGGTGCCCGCGCACAAGGCTGGCTCTCATTCCTTAACGGTATGTTTGGTCACGGCTACGGTGCTCAGGATACCTGGTGTTACTTAAGTACCTATAGCGAAAACGCAAGAACTGACGACGGTGTTGACGTTGTCACACCTGAAGATAAGCAAAATGCAACCTGGCAGGATACGTTAGAATATGAAAGTGCATATCAGCTTTGCTATATGCGTGATTTCTTTGAAAATACGGTAGGCGATTGGTATAATCTTATTCCTCGCTTTGATGATAACTCCGATTATTTCAATGAAGCAACCGGTTCATATTCAACTCTTGCATCAAATTCAGACAATACCAAAATAGTTGTTTACTTTAGCAACTTCTCAGATACAAGCCTCGTTGATACTTCAACCGGCGGCCGTGTTAACAGTAACTACGGCACCGCAACCGGATGGCTGAAAAATCTTGAAGCTGCCAAAGCCTATAATTACTTGTGGTTTAACCCCGTAACCGGCAAAATTACTGAAACCGGAACCTTTACGTCCAATTATGACGGTATGTGGAATGTTCCTAATAAAGCTACTTGCGATATGGTATTGTATGTCTATAAAGCACAATAAATCCTTGAAACTGCGGGTTGTGAACGGTGTAATCATTCGGTCACTTACCGTCTTGTAAGCTCCCTCACGATTAACCGCCCACGCCCCTGATTTTCAAGTTTTATTGCACTTTATCAGTTCGCAGTGAAATCCTTGAAACTGCGGCTCTCGTCGGCACAAGCTACATTTTACGCTTTCCGTATTTTTTACGGAAAGCTTTTTTTATTTCGCTGTGCCTCCTTATCCCCAAAATGCAGGGGCATTTCGGGGACCCCCGTAATCATTCGGTCACTTACCGTCTTGTAAGCTCCCTCACGATTAACCGCCCACGCCCCTGATTTTCAAATTTTATTGCACTTTACGGTTTGCGGAAATTTTTCGCAATACTGTGTTGTGGCAACCATTTTAAAACACTCCTGAAAGTAACGTTTCAGGAGTGTTTTTTATATATAGTAAGAACTGGTATTAAGTTTTTGTTGCGAATATTAACAAAGTATGTTAATATATAGTGGAATATATTAAAATAGGGGGACTATAATGAAAAAAACATTAAGCTTCATTCTTGCTCTTATTCTTATGCTTACAACGCTTCCTGCAATAAGCATAATGGCAGAGGGGGAAGTGACAGGTGAAATTAATGGCGCAACCCTTAATATAGGTACAAGCCTTACACTTGATTATTTTGCAATCGTTTCAGAAGAAGGGGCAACTATGCGCTTCATTTCATCTTCAGGCAGAGTTACTGACGTTGAAGGCGTATTTGATGAGGCACAGCAGATGTATAAATTCTCATACACGGGAATCAATCCTCAATGTATGACGG
>JAZROC010000020.1:0-2898 GCA_045648525.1 Clostridia bacterium | reverse complement strand
CATAGTTTCAAGCAACACGGTAGTTGTAGTGTCGGGAGTTAAAACACGGTTTAAAATATCCGTGATGAGCTCAATTCCCTTTTCTATGCCCTGACCTACGTGACTGCCGGGATGAAAATTATATAATTGATGTGGTGTATATTCCATTCTTTCAAGGTCATCTTTAAAAACGCTGAAAGCAAAAGCTCTTGTTTCTTCTTTATCCGAGCACGGATTAAGCGTATAAGGCGCATGAGCAAGAATTTTCGCAAAATTATTTTCTTTCTGAAAAACATTAAATGCGTCAGTATCGTTTTTATCAATGGGTTTTGCCGCACCGCCACGGGGATTCCGCGTAAAAAACTGAAAAGTATTTGCGCCTATCTCCTTTGCCGTTTCGCCCATATTGAGATATCCTTTTGACGAGGATAAGTGACATCCTATATTCAACATAAAAAACACCTGCCTGAATTAATTTACAATAATTATATCAGTTTTTTATTGCCTTTGCAACATGTTTATTGAAACGCGATTTTGCTATATTTGTGCTCGTTTTTACTATGTTACTTTATATAATGCTGTGATATTATTAATTTATTACCTCTTTTTATAAAAAAACGCTTGATATTTAGTTAAAAATTTGGTAATATAAAAGGGAATAATTTAAGAAAGGAACTCAACTATGAAAAAACTTTTATCAATCTTGCTCGCATCGGTAATGGTTATAACCGCACTTTTGGCATTTACCGCTTGCGAAAATCCAGGCACATCTACCCCTATCGTAGATAACAAGCCTGATGCTACACCTCAACCTGATATTGACCCTGCAACAGTTGACGTTATTACTGAAACATGGGTTGCAACTGAACTTACTTTTGAAACTTCTAAAGAAAATTCTTCTGCAAAAAATTTCTATTCACTTTTAGACGTTGTTTTCACAAATACAACTACCGGCACTACAATTACTATGCCCGGTTTCTGGTATGAAAAGAACGTATTCAAGGTTCGTTTCGCTCCTACAGAATACGGTGTATGGGAATATAAAACCGTATGTAAAGAGGATGCAAATCTTGACGGTAAGACCGGTAAAATCGGTGCAAATGAATATAAGGGTGACCTTGCCATTTATAAGCACGGTTTCGTTACCGTTGAAGAAGGCAAAAAATACTTTGTATATGCCGACGGTACACCTTTCTTCTATTTAGGTGATACCCATTGGAATATGCTTATTGAAGAATTTGATTCACCAGGTACTCATGCTGATCACATTAAAACTGATTCACACTTCAAATACATCGTTGATAAGCGCGTTGCTCAGGGCTTTACAGTATATCAGAGCGAACCTATTGGTCACGGTTGGAACACCAACGATTGTGAATTCTCAAAGGCAGACGCAAAAGCATTTGCAAAGGCTGATGACTACTTCAAATATATTGCTGATGCAGGTCTTGTTCACGCAAACGCACAGCTCGTTTTCGGTAACTCAATCAGCGAAAAGTTTGCTAACGATCTTGAGTTTATGGAACTTGCTTGCCGCATGTGGATTGCACGTTACGCAGCATATCCAGTTATGTGGACTTTAGGTCAGGAAATTGACAACGATATGTACTATGAACGTGGCAAAGACGGTGGCGCATGGTTCTCATTCCAGAATAACCCTTGGGTAAACGTTGCTGAATTCCTTCATAAGTATGACCCCTACAAGCATCCCCTTTCAGGTCACCAGGAAAATACCGGTGCAACAACCGTTACAGGTAAAGGTACCGGCGGAACCTCAAGCGGTATGGGTATATCTGTTTTCTGGGACGAAAAGGTTACAGAAAGAACAGGTCACAACTGGTGGGCAGCACAGTGGGCTCCTACATTTGCAAAGCGTAACAACCAAAATGCCGTTGTTGCTAAAGACTACTGGGCATCACCTAAAGTTGCAATTAACTACGAAAGCAGATATTGCTACCTTTGGACAAAAGATTACGGCGCACGCGCTCAGGGTTGGATTTCATACCTTAACGGCTTCTTTGGTTATGGCTACGGCGCAATAGATATTTGGTTATATAAGAGTACTTACGACATAAACGATACTTCAAACGACGGTCGTGAAGATATTACTCCTGAAGACAAGGCAGTTCATTGGAGTACCGCTATTGACTTCCCCTCTGCTACACACGTTGGTCTGATGAAGCACTTCTTCTCATTTATAAACTGGTGGGAACTTGTACCTGACTTCTACGATGAAAACTACTTCTTCGCAGAGACAAAAGAACAGGCTTACACCTGCGCAACTATCGGTAACGATACTTACGTTATCTACCTTCCCACAGAAAACCTTGCATCAGGTATGGTTTGCGGTATGGATGGCGATGCGACCTACAACGCAATGTGGTTTAACCCCAGAACAGGCGAATACGTTTCCATTGACCAGAACTTAAAGGCAAACGCAACCGACCCGAAGGGTAATCCGGGATATATGCTTCCCCAGAAGCCTAACCATGACGCTATGGACTGGGTAGTATTACTTGTAAAGAATAAATAATTTAAAAAAACTGTCTCAGATACGAGACAGTTTTTTCTCTTTAATTTTTGTGATTACAAGTATTATAAAGGGCACGATGAATAAAAATATCAGGTTTAACGGAATAAATATTTTTTCAGACAACACTTCAAGTTCATAATTTGTTCTGCCCATAAAGGAAACAAGCGTTACGCATAGCGCAAAGTACGGAAACAAAAGTTCTTTCGTGTTGCGGCTTCGGGTAATTCCGCCAAGAATTTTTATAGTTGATGCACCGATAAAGGAGATTAATATAAAATCGGATAAAATCCATAAAGTTATTACGAAGGCTTCTATGTGTTGCAAAAATTCGCCTAAAGAAATTTGCTTTACAACTGCAAAAAATGGATATAAGTCGGATCGTAGCC
>JAZROC010000019.1:0-2866 GCA_045648525.1 Clostridia bacterium | reverse complement strand
CATAAACTGTACGATGTTAGAAGTTTCGGGCAGGATAAAAGATAAGTTGGGATTTAAAAGCCACGAATCGCACATAAAATACTGGGGCTTTGTGTCGGGGAAGATTTTTGCAAAAAAGTCTTTTGCTTCTGAAAATGATTTTAAGCAAGCATCTTTTGTTAAAGGCTCGCCTTGGGGAATGTGGGTTTCAATGGCTTTTTCGCCTGCAGGTACGCCCTCAAGTGACTTTTCAAGGCGATACTGAAGCCTGCCGATCTTAAAAAGGTCGCCAGTATAGTGGTATTTAAGCCAGCAAAATTCGCCTAAACCGATTTCTCCAAACTGCTTTTCGTAGTTTTCAAGCCACACGTTTACGTCCTTTAAGGTTGCAACGGTAATTTCCTTTGAAATACCTTTTTTTGTATTTATCTCCAATGCGTAATCAGCCAAAATTGCGCAAACGAAAATGGGAAGAATACCTTTTTCAAGAGAAATTTCTTCTCCGTTTTTTACTTTTTCGGCAATTTCTGTTGCCGAGGCAATATATTTTGTTTCGGTTAGTAAAATTTCTTTTATTTTATCGTTTTCAAGAATTTCGTTAATAAAGAAGTTCATAACTCTCTCCTATTTATTTATGTGCGGTAAAAAGTGGGAAACGCCACCGCCATTTAAGAAGCGCATAAAATTGTCTTCGTATATTTTTTTGCGGATTTTTGGGCTTATATTCAGATCATCCATAATTTCGTTATCAAGAGTAAGCCATTTCTTCAGCCACGAAGGGTTATAATCGTTGGTGATTGAATCGGTGCCGAACATAATGTTATTTTCAACGTCATAGCCTACGGTGAAAAGCTTTGTTAAAAGGTCACGTCTGTATATTTCAGGAGTACCGGGGGTAATATCGAAAAACATTTCAGAAGAAATCCTTGTATTATAGTAGTGCAGAAATTTGCCGTAAACTGCAATGCACTCGTCAACCCACGGCCACGAGCAATGACCCATTGAAAACTTGATATTGTTTAAGTTAAGCATACATTCCCAATCAGCAGGACGGTTGTATTTTGAAGTATCGGTGCCACTCCACAAAATGCCTGAATGGAAAAGTACGGGCTTTTTGTTTTCCTCAATTTTTGCAAGAAGTTTTAAGCATTTTTCGGAATAAACGGGAAAAGTATCGCAAATAATTTTAAAGGCGGAAACACCTTCTTTTGCGGCAACGGAAACGTTTTCAAGGTCTTCGTCGGGATGCACCCATAAAATAGGGAAAAGGCGGTCTTCATAATTTTTCGACCAATTAAGTACGTTTGTAAGCCTTTCCTTAAAGGGCATTTTTATTAAATCGGCAGTTGCTTTTTCGGGGCAGGCGGAAATAATGCCGCCACCAAAAACACCTGAAGTTTCCATCTGCTCTAACAGATATTTCTGGTCAATTTTGTCATTTCCAACATGAATATGCATATCAAAAATTTTCATAATTTCACCTCGGATGATATTATATAAGTACATATCTGTAATGTCAATAAATTATTTCTGTAATTAATAAATATAGGAGGTTTTTATGAGAATTTTTCTGTCTTTGTGTTTAGGATATTTTTTGGGATGTATAAGTCCTTCCCATATTCTTGAAAAAATCAAGCACGAAAATTTCAGGGAGAAAGGTACAAAAAATCTGGGTGCAACAAATGCTATGATTATTTTAGGCAAAAATTACGGTGCACTGGTAATGATTATTGATTTATTAAAATCCTTTGTTGCAGTGAAAATTGCAAAGACAGTTTTGCCTGAACTGCCTTTTGCGTGGCTGTTATCAGGTGCCTTTGCGGTTGTTGGTCATATTTTTCCATTTTATCTTAAGTTTAGGGGCGGGAAAGGTCTTGCTTCCTTTGGCGGAGTAATTTTAGCCTATGACGTTTTTACATTTTCGATTCTTCTTATTATAAGCCTTGTTTGTATGTTTTTATTTAACTATGGCACCGCTATGCCTTTTTCGGCATCACTGCTTTTTCCGCTTTTTGTACTTATGCGAAAGGGCGATTCGCTGTGCTTTTTAATAAGTGTGCTATTGGGCGGATTGGTAATTTTCAAGCACTGGCAAAATCTTAAAAAAGCATTTCGTGGCGAAGATATGAAGGTAAGGGAATATATAAAAAGATATATAAAATAAAAAAGTGGAGGAAAGAACCTCCACTTTCAATTTTTACCATAAAACAGGTAATAAAAGATTTTTTGCGGAATCCGAATCAATATAAAGAGTAAATTCGGGATGAGTTTTAAGTATTGTTGCAGGCACAATATTTGAAACGTTTTGGGAAAGAGTTTTGAAAACTGCGTCGGCTTTTACAGAATAGGGTACGCAACTGATTATGGTTTTACACTTCATAATCTGCTTTACTGACATTGAAACTGCCTGCTTGGGTACGTCGTCAACGGTGTCAAACCAACCTTCGCCAACCTGCTGTTTCTTGCAGGTATCGTTAAGATTTACGACGATATAGGGCTCTTCCGTGTCAAAATCTGCAGGCGGGTCGTTAAAGGCGATATGTCCGTTTTCACCGATTCCGATAAGACCAACGTCAATGGGCGATTCGGAAATTTTTGCGCACAATGCTTTGCGGTTTTCTTCTGTGCCGTCAACAAAATAAACTTCTTTAAGGTTTACCTTTGTGGTAAACTTTTCTTTTAAATATTTTCTGAAACTTGCAACGTGAGTTTCGGGGAGGTTAACGTACTCGTCAAGGTGGAACATTACAACCTTTGACCAGTCAACGTCCATATTAATTAAGTTTGCAAGGGTATCAAACTGTGATGCGCCTGAAGTCGGATCGTAGCCATGTCGTTCTGTGAGCCAAGGAGTTGCTACTCCAATTTGTCTTCCTAAGACCGCTTG
>JAZROC010000018.1:0-11160 GCA_045648525.1 Clostridia bacterium | reverse complement strand
ACGGAAACGCCTGACATTTCAATAGTGCCCAATCTTCCGACCATAATATTATCAAGCATATTAACAAACTGCATTATTCCGTTTTGTATCATTATAGGAAGCATTAACGCAATTATGCTTTTATAGAAGCTTTTTGTACCGATTAGTTTTTTAAACATCATAATACCCCATTATAATTCTTATATATCTATTATCACACATCAGGAAAAAAATGTCAATAAAAAAGCAGGTACTGAAAGCACCTGCTAAAAAAATCAGTCCAACATAAACGGGTCAAAAGGAAGATGGATATCATCACTATCGGTTACAATATCCGTTGATTTAATTAATATTATCTCAATCTGCGGTTTCTCGTAATTTTTCAAAGCGAAGCCTCCCTTTTTTTATATTATGTTCATTAAAAGATTATCTTATACCATAATTTTCAATAATATAATCCATATCCTTATCGCCTCTGCCTGAAAGGTTAATAAGAATTGAACCTCTGCCCATTTTTTTGGCAAGTTTCATACCATAAGCAACTGCGTGGGCACTTTCAATGGCGGGGATGATACCTTCAAGACGTGAAAGAGTAAAGAATGCATCAATAGTTTCATCGTCAGTAACAACGTCATACTTAACCCTGCCTGAATCGTGTAAAAATGCGTGTTCGGGACCTGATGAAGGATAATCAAGACCGCTGGCAACTGAATAAACAGGTGCAGGCTCACCGTTTTCATCCTTAAGCATAATGGAATTGAAGCCGTGCATAATGCCCTCGGTACCATATTTAAGGCTGGCTGCGTGGTCGCCCAATTTTTCGCCCCTGCCTAAAGGTTCAACACCGTAAATTTCAACAGGATCGTTCAAGAAGCCTGAAAACATACCCATTGCATTGCTTCCACCGCCAACGCAGGCAACAACCGCATCAGGAAGTTCACCTGTCATTTCGGTAAACTGTTCTCTTGCTTCAATACCTACGACACTTTGGAAATCGCGCACCATCATCGGAAATGGATGGGGACCCAATACTGAACCGATGCAGTAAATAGCATCTTTATATTCTTTGCAATATGCATCAAAAGCGGCATCAACTGCTTCTTTAAGAGTCTGCAGACCGTGAGTAACCTCAACAACGTTTGCGCCTAAAATTTTCATTCTTGCAACGTTGGGTGCCTGCTTTTTAATATCAACACTACCCATATAGATATCACATTCAAGGCCAAAATATGCCGCGGCAGTTGCAAGAGCAACACCGTGCTGACCTGCGCCCGTTTCTGCAATAACTTTCTTTTTGCCCATAAATTTGGCTAAAAGCGCTTCACCCATACAATGATTGAGCTTGTGGGCGCCTGTGTGGTTTAAATCCTCACGCTTAACGTAAAGCTGAACGTTGCCGATTGAAGCAGAAAGACGTTCAAGGTGAGAGATAGGTGTGGGTCTGCCCTGAAAATCCTTACGGATTCTTCTTAATTCATTGATAAACTTTGCTGATTTGCAGATGGTGAAATAGGATTCAGTAATTTCTTCCATTGCCTTTTTTAATTCGTCGGAAACGTATGCTCCACCGTATTTACCGAAAAAGCCGTTTTTATCAGGATAATTTTTGAAGTAGGTATCAAAATCAATTTCATTAAATTTCATAACAATCTTCCTCTTTTTTAGTTTATAAAAAAAGCCTATCCCACAAAAATATGGGACAGGACATAGATTTCATCCTGCGGTGCCACCCAAATTGAATTACTTCCGCTTAAACTTCATACTAAAACATATGAACCGCACTGTAACGGATGCGTACCGTCAGCTACTACTCGCCAAAAAGCTTTCGGCTGCCCTCATAAGTCCATTCATTTAAAACTCCCCTATTGCCTTGCACCAAACGGCAACTCTCTGTAAAGTTTGTTAAAAACTACTATTCTTAATCGCAGGTTTGATTATTTATAAAAATTGTATCACAGATTTCTATATTGTCAAGTGTTTTTTAAAACCCTCACCTAAAATTTTGTGAACGTCGTTTATTATCAAAAATGCCTTTTCATCAATTTCTTTTACCAGCGAAACTACTTTGGGCAGTTCCTTTGGTGTTACGGCGCACAATAAGATTTCTTTTTCTCTATCTTCGTACATTCCCCTTGCTTTTATTGCAGTTACTCCGCGTTCCATTTTCGTTAATATGATTTTTGAAATATCATCATTTTTGTCCGAAAAAATATATATTGATTTTGCGCTTTCGCCCAAGGTTAAAACGTAATCAGATATTTTTGAGGATATATACAATGCGGTAAGAGAATATATTGTAACCTGAAAACTGTTAAAAACTAAACCTGACAGCGCTATTATTAAAGCATCAATTACAAAAATTATTTGGGCGATGCTTATATGCGGCTTCTTTTTATTAACCATCAGGGCAAAAAAATCACTTCCGCCAGTTGATGCGCCCTGCCTGACAGTAATACCTATTCCACCACCTATCAGGACACTTCCTGATATAAAAGAAGCAAATATATCCATTTCAATTTTGGGTAATCGAGAGGTTATTTCAAGAAATACAGTAAGAAATATTATGCCGAAAACTGTTTTTATTATTGAACTTTTACCTAAAAATTTATATCCGACTACAAAAAGCAGTGCATTTAATGCTATATTTGTAACCGATAAAGGAATATTAAAAAGATATTTTAGCACAGTACCTATTCCGCTTACACCACCCGTTGAAAGTTTGTGGGGCAAAAGAAACAAGTTTACACCAAGTGCAAGCAAAAAAGTACCTATTGCCATAATAAAGAAAGAAAAACTTTGTTTTTTCATAAATATCCCCTAAAAAAATATGTATGCTATTTTATTATCTCCCTCAAAGCCTTTTTTATTATCATTTTTCTTTAATGTGTGTATATCAACCCAATACGTTACGTTGCAAATACTGTTTTTTTATTATTTTTATCAAGGAGTTTCTTTATATAAAAAAGCCTGCATAATCGCAGGCTTTATCTTAATTGCAACACATATCGTTGCTCATTGCAGGTGGGAAAATGGGAAGATTGAAAAACTCGTCGCAGACTTCACTTGCAAATTCCTCGCAGGGCGGAATTCTGCAGAAGCCGTAAGCCGGCACAAGCAATTCAACTTCAGCAACAATTTTAAGTATTACCGTTACGCAGGCAGTAAGGCAAAAGGTGTTTTCACCTAAATAGCAACCTTGCACGCAGATTGCGCTTACAATATTATCAACCTCATATGGAATAATAGATTCATCGGGCACAAAAAGAACAACGTCTTTTTTTATGGTGATAATGCTCCTGCCGCTGCCCTCTTTGCCGCAGTTATCTTCAAAAATCACTTCAATGGGAATGTCAATATTAAGGCGGACTCTTGCAAAATTAGGTCTATCGCAAAGTCTTTCAATGCATAAATCCCTTACCCTGCCTTTTGTGCCTGTTGACCTGCAACTTATAAAGTTTACAGGTGCTTCAAATTTTGTGTTTCCCGGACAGATATCCGTCAGGCGAACGCTTACGTTATCAAATTGTTCCTGTTGCATACAGGAGTCGTATATTTTCTTTACCTGAATACATACTCTTTCGGTAAGCCCTGATGCGCAGTCGCCGTTAATTTTGCCGGGGCATACCTCGTTATCACTGTTTCTGTATGAATAAAACGACATATTATATCCTCCTTTTTAAAAAATTACACTTCTTTTGTACATTTATATCTTATGCAAAATTTTTTTATTTTGTGCTTATAACTCAATAAATTCCTTTAATACGTAGCCTGTTTGCCCCATATAGCTGACCTGATACCAGTTGCCTGATGAACCTATAATATTCACCGTTGCTTTATCGGGTATGCGCAGAATTACCGTTGAGGTAAGGGAAGGTTCTTTTCTTAAATTCAGATTGCTTCCGTCTGTGTTGACCCTGCCCCTTTGCGAAGTATTATCCTGACAAATGCAGAGGAAATTGCCTGAAGCAAAACCTTCGATGGCATTATATCTTACCCTTGCCCAACCGTTTGAAAGTTTTTCTAAAATAATCGCTTTTTCATTGGGCGGTATCTGCCCTATTACAGCACTTCCCGTATTTGAATTTTGTCTGATATTAAGATTATCGCCATCTTTTGTGCAAACACGCACGTATGTATTTAATTGAACGTCAGGAACGTTTACAATGGGTTGACCGACCTGACTGCAAACTTCCTTAAACGGTATTTTAAAATAAGTGCACAGTCCTTTTGCAAGGCTACGGGCAATGTTTTGTATGTTGTTTTTGATCCATTCAGCATCTCCAATATTATCGTGATAGCCTATTTCCATTAACACAGCAGGTGCTTTTGTGCGCCTGACTTCAGTTATTACGGTAGAAGGCACTGTATATACAAGGTCAGGGTCAGGATATATGGTTTTAAGGCTGTCAACAAGATCCTGTGCGGCAGTTCTGCCTTTAACGCTTGTAGGATAATAGTATGCCTGTATTCCCCTGAACGTGCCTTCCTTGCCTTCAGGAGAAGCATTTGAGTGCAGTGCCAGATGTAAATCATAATTTCCCTGATTTGAAGTGTTTATTGCATTTAACAAAGTATTAGGGTATCTTGAGCGTGTAAAGCTTATTCCGTTTAAAGTAAGATATGGTTCAAGCGCATCGGCAAGATATCCCATATACTGCGCTTCGTTTCCGCCGTTAACGTATAGGTTGGCAGGCTGAAGCGACGGACTTAAAAAAATATCGGGCATAAATAATTCCTCCTTTATTTCTATATACTATATGTAAAAAAGGAAAATTTGTTGAATAAACTTCTTGCAAGTAAACGCTTTTTTTAATATAATATATACAAACAGGAGGATTGATTTATGTATAATTTTGGTGATTTAGCAAAAGAAACTTTGGAACAACTTTCAAAAAACGGTGTTTTTCTTACTGTAAAAAACGGTGATAAGGTAAACACAATGACAATCGGCTGGGGCTCGTTAAGTCAGTATTGGGGTCAGGAAATTTTTATTATCCCTGTGCGCCATTCCCGCTATACCTTTGAGTTTTTAGAAAATACTGACGAGTGTACAATAAGCGTACCTACAAAAAATCAGTTTGACGATGCTTTAAAAATCGCAGGCTCCGTTTCAGGCAGAAATGAAGATAAATTCTCAAAGGCAGGTCTTAAATTAAAAGATGCCAAGGAAATTTCAACGCCCATAATTGACGGTTGCGATATTTATTATGAATGTAAAATTCTTTCATATTCAGACTTAAAAAAAGAGGACCTTGACAAAGAAACCCAAGAAAAGTGGTATCAGAATAACGATATGCACCGCTTATACTTTGCAAAAATAATAAGAGCATACAGATAATGGACAGAGTTATTCTGCATTCAGATTGCAACTCATTTTTCGCTTCCTGCGAATGTTTGCTTAACCCTGAATTAAAAAAAGTGCCTATGGCTGTTTGCGGTAACCCTGAAAACAGACACGGTATTATTCTGGCAAAAAATGAGCTTGCAAAGAAATATGATATTAAAACTGCAGAAACTATTTATCAGGCACAGCGTAAGTGTCCTGACCTTGTACTTGTGCGCTCACACCACTCTTTTTATGAAGAGATTTCAAAAAAGTGCAATGATATTTACAAGGAATATACCGACATGGTTGAATCCTTTGGTATTGACGAATCGTGGCTTGACGTTACAGCCAGCCGCAAACTTTTTGGAAGCGGCAAAGAAATTGCCGACACAATAAGAAAGCGTTTTAAAGAAGAAATAGGCATAACCTGTTCAGTTGGCGTTTCCTTTAACAAAACCATTGCAAAACTTGCAAGCGATTACAAAAAACCTGATGCAACAACGGTAATTGACAGGGATAATTTTAAAAAATTCGTCTGGCCAATGGAGGTTTCTGCACTTTTGTATGCAGGTAAAAGCGCATCGCAGACTCTTAACAAGCATAATATTTACACTATAGGCGACCTTGCCCAGTCTGACAGAAACACCGTTATAAAACACCTTGGTAAACTGGGCGGTCTGCTTTATGATTATGCCAACGGTATCGACGATTCACCTGTTGAAAGCGTTTATGCCACACATTTTCCCAAATCGATAGGCAACGGCACAACCTTTGACCACGACCTTTCTTCTTATGAAGAAATAAAATCGGGCATTATGCATTTAAGCGACAGTTTATGCGAGAGAATGAAGGCACAGCACGTTAAATGTACTATGCTTTCCACACAGATAAAATACAGCGATTTTACGGTGGTTTCGCGCCAGAGGCAACTTGATTTTTCAACTAATCTTATGCACGATATATGGAGTATCTGCCTTGAACTTTTTTATGAAATTTACAACAAAAAGCCTGTGCGTGCAATAACGTTGACAGGCGGACAGCTTGTGCCCGATACTGACAGTTATATGCAATTTTCACTTTTTGACGACGGTTTGAGGCAAAAGCGCGAAAACGTAGAAAATGCCATTGACGAAATAAGAAAAAAATACGGCACCCAAGCGGTAAACGTAGGTGCCATAATAAACGATTAAATTTTTACTTTTCAAACAGTTTTAACTGCGAATATAAATCGTAAACCTTATTATTATCTTTAAGATTATACATTTTTGATTTTTTGGTAATAAGCCTGTAGCCCGTGCGGACACAATAGCCGATAAAACCTATAGGCAAAAGCCATTTGTGTTTTTTATAAAAAGGCCATATTACGCAGGTTGTTTTTAAACCGTAATCAAAATATTGTCCCAATTGGGACTTTTTCTTTTTTTCATTACCCACAACGGGTACGTATTTTTGCGAAGCAACGCGATTCATATCTTTTCTGCCGAAATTACCGCAGGAAATTATATCTTCCAAAAGTTTTTTGGCAAGTTCTTCATCGTTGCCCATCCATTCTTTTTGAGTAAGACCGATATATTTTGAGGTCTGACTCAATAGGCAGGCAAAACGCCATAAGCCGATGTTTTTGAGTTTTTCTTCAAAAAGATTTAAAAACTCATTATCGGAATACTTATTTACAAAAACCGCCCAATCGCACAGATGCCTTAAGCCCATACCGCCTTTTTGCATATGCTCTTGCATATGTAAAAGCATTATAAGACCGTGATGGAACTCCGAGGGTCCGACTATTTTGCCGTATGGAGTTTCATATATTTTAGTGTTTTCCCATATATCCGAAGTTAATTTTTTAACTTCTTCTGCCATTTCGTTATCAGGATAACCGGGTAAATCAAAGTGCAATTCTATTCTCTGCTTGCCTTTTTTGAAATCAATATGATGTCCCGATTTAACCTTTTCTACTTCCTTGTCAGTTTCAAGACCGTACTTTTTAAAAAGTTCAAAGGCTTTTTGAAGATGCTCCCTTTTAACGAGCACGTCAGTATCGCCCATAGGTCTTATATCAGGTGACGGATAATAGCTTGCCGAAACCACGCCCTTTATTATCATATACGGAATTTCCGCTTTTTCAAGTATTTTACTAATATTTACGTGCATCATAAAAGATTTCGTATTCTTTAAAATCTGATATACCGTTTCCTTTTTAAAATGCTCGTCTTCAATACCCGACTTACTTATACCTGAATAAACAAGGGAATCCGTTGCCTGCAGTTGTGCTTCCTTTTGCACGTCTTCCCAATTAATATTTGGGGGAAATTCCACGTTTATATTAAACAATTCTTTTTTTAATGCTTTAAGAATTATTTCAATCATTTAGTCTTCCTCTTTTTTAAAACACTCTAACTTGCCAATTATTTCGCGACGGTCATAACCTTTTTTCAGATTATAGATTTTACTTTTACCCGCAAAAATACGGAATAATATTCTGAAACAGTAAACAACGAAAGCAAAAGGCAACAGAATTTTATATTTCTTGACCTTTGGCCATATATTGTAAATTGATTTTATTGAATACCTGAAATACTGGGCAATTGGCGTTGATTTCTCCTCAATATCCTTTGGAATAAAACTTAATTCAGCGTTGCGCTCTTTATCTTTTCTGCCGAAATTTCCGCTTTGTGTAATATCATTGATAATAAATTGCGAAAGTTGTTCTTCCCTTTCGCCCATCCATTTTTTATAATCAAGACCTATTGCCATTGACGCCTGACTTATTACTTGAGCAAATCGCCATAAACCTATTTTTTTAAGTTTATCTTCAAACAAAGCCGAAAATTCTTCATCAGTAAACTTATTTACAAACACCGCCCAGTCGCACAGATGTCTTAAGCCGATGCCTGAAGTATTAAAATGGGTATGCATATGCAAAAGCATTATCAGACCGTGGTGAAAATCAGAAGGTACGGTGACGTCGCCAAACATAGTTGGGTATTCTTCTGCTTTTTCATATAAATCATCAAAAAGTTTTTCAATTTCCTTGTTGCCATCAGGTATGCCGTGGATTTTATGGTGAAGCTCGACGGAAACGTTTTTCTTCTTAAATTCAATATGCCATAAACCCTCGCCTTTAGGTGAAAACTCATAACCGTGCCTGATTAAAAGCTCTTTTGCTTTTTCGATATCCTTTACAATAACGTCAACGTCGCCCATTATACGCGCAAAAGGTTCGTTATAATACTTGGCGGAAGCAACTCCTTTTATTGTAGTATGCTCAATATCCTGAAGAATGTTTGAAATTATTGCGTGGATTATGAAAATACCGTTCCCCTTTGCAATGCGCTTATTTAAACTTCGTTTCCATTGTTCCTCATTTTCAGCAGTGAAAACGTCTTTTTTCTTCAACACTCCGTATATTATAGGAGAAATTTCCTGAACGCTTGCTTCTTCAAAGATATCATCAACGTTTACGTCGGTAATATCCGCTTTTTTATTAAACAATGCTTCACTTAATAAATCAAATATTACCTGCATAAAATCTCCTTACTTTAAAATTCCGCTTTTATCAATGACGTCAACTATTTCCTCTAAAATTTCTTCAGGAAGAACTAACGCAAAACGCACGTAGCCTTCGCCCATAGGTCCGAATGCAGTACCCGGTGTGCAGATAACACCCGTTTTATCAACTAATTCTTCCCAAAATTCCATTGAAGAACTGAATTTTTCAGGTATTGGTGCCCAAACGAACATTGTTCCCTTTGAATCGGGCACGTTCCAGCCGATTCTTCTTAAACCGCCACAAAGTGCATCGCGACGCTTTTCATATTCTTTGCATTGGGCGATTACTTCCGCTCTGTCGCTTTCAAGGGCGGCAATGGCTGCTTTCTGTACGGGATAGAACATACCGAAATCATACTGTGAGCGTATAACCTTTAAACCGTTAACGATATCCTTATTGCCGATGCAAAAAGAAATTCTTGCGCCTGTTGTATTAAAGGACTTTGAAAGTGAGAAAAATTCTACTCCTACTTCCCTTGCGCCTTCAATAGACAAGAAGGAAAATCCCTCAAGTCCGTCAAAAATTATATCGCTGTATGCATTATCATTGATAATATAAAAGCCGTATTTTTTAGCGCATTTTATCAAATCAATGTACATTTCCTTGTTAGCAACTGCGCCACAGGGATTTGACGGATATGACACTATCATATATTTTACTTTTCTTAAAATTTCTTCGCTGATTTCACTTAAATCAGGCAGGAAATTATTTTCCTTTTTTAAAGGATAATATACTACTTCGCCACCTGCCAAATATGCTCCTGCTTCAAAAACGGGATAGCCGGGGTCAGGCAAAAGCACCTTATCGCCTGCATCTAAAAGCGCAAGACCTAAATGACCTATTCCGTCTTGTGAGCCGTTAACCGAAGTTATTTCGTCAGTTTCAATATTAACACTATAACGTTTTTTGTAATATGACTTTACCGCCTGAAGCATTTCAACTGAATCAATAAGCGAATACTTATAATTTTCAGGATTTTTTGATGCTTCGATTACGGCATTGCGGATATTTTCGTTTGGCTCGAAATCGGGAGTGCCTACGTAAAGATTATACACTTTCTTATTTTGCGCCAGTAATTCGTTTCTTTTTAAGGTAAGGGAAGCAAAAATTCCCGTTTTAAAATGTTCAAGTCTTTTTGATAATTTCTGCATAAAATTCACCTTGATAATATATTTATTTTAGTATATCACTTAACTGTATTTTTTGCAAGTTGACATTTCGTTTTGTTGGATATATAATATTCGCGGTGATTAAAAATGTACGTTGATTTACATACTCATTCGGAATATTCTCCCGATTCAAAATGTTCAGTCTACGATATGGCTCTTTCTCAAAAGGAAAAGGGTACTTTTATTTTTGGCGTAACCGACCATTTTGATTTTCCTAACCGTTGCAACGAGGAATCCATTAATAAAATCAAAAATTCATATCTTGATGCCCGTAACGTAAAAATAGAAGGTGTTGAAGTTTTGGCAGGCATTGAGCTTGCAAGGGGAAATCAATGTGTCGATGCGTTTAAGGAGTTGCTCGATTTTTGCGATTTTGACGTTGTTATCGGCTCGGTACACGGTGTTGAATTAGGTGACAGATTTTTAAGACCAAGCACCACCAATTACGATATTTTTAATGACGACGAAATAAATCAAATAATTGATGCGTATTTTGATTGTTTATATCAGGTAATTGATTTCGGTTGCGATACCGTTGCGCATATAAGCTATATGGCACGATATATAAAACGTTTTAAAATTGAAGATAACCTCAAAAAATTCAAAGACGCTTTTAAAATGATTATTGAAAAAGATATCGCCCTTGAAATAAATACGGGTTATCTTAAAAAGAATAACTGTGATTTTGCACCAAGCCGTGACCTTTTAAAAATTTACAAGGATATGGGCGGAAAGAAAATCACTTTAGGTTCAGATGCCCACAAAAAAGAAAATGCCTCATTTTGTTTTGATGAAGCAAAGGAAATGCTTTCTTCCCTCGATTATAAAACCGCTTTTTATTATAAAAAGAGAAAACCTATTGAATACGAGTTATAAAAAAACCGCCTAAAATGAAGTGAACCCCAAATTTTAGACAAAATTTTAAATTAAATAATTTGCGAATGAGTTCGGTATTGCACCGGACTCATTCCTTTTAAGTTTAAAGAAATTCGTTGGTTGTTGTAATAATATATGTAATTTTTTAATTCATCAATGAAAGCGTTAACGCTTTCAAATTTTTCACCGTAGTACATTTCTACTTTTAGTCTGCCGAAGAAGTTTTCCATAGCACCATTATCCATGCAGTTGCCTTTTCG
>JAZROC010000017.1:0-3337 GCA_045648525.1 Clostridia bacterium | reverse complement strand
CAATAATTATCAGTTTGATTTTCATCCTTTGAGGAATAATGCTTTTTACGTAAACACTTGCCTGCTGACCTGACGATACGTTTTCTTTAAATTCAGCAAGGCCTGCAAGATTCGGTGTAAGCTCAACGAATATGCCGTAGTTTTCAATACTTCTTATTACACCTGCCACTGTTTCACCGGGGGAGAAATTATCCGCATTTTCCTGCCAGGTGCCTAAAAGTTCTTTTTGAGATAAAGTTATTCTGCCGTTTTCACAGGATTTAACCACCGTTTTAATATTCATGCCTACACAGTAACGTTCGGACGGGTGGTTGATTCTTGATACAGAAATTAAATCGATAGGTAAAAGGGAGATAATGCCGCAGCCAATATCTGCAAAAACACCAAACTGTTCAATATGAGTTACTTTGGCGTTAATAATATCACCCGGAATTAATTTTTTTACGTAATTTTCCATACACTTTTCCTGTGCTTCACGTCTTGAGAGAATGGCTGTAAGGTTTCCTTGCGGATCGCGTACAAATTCTTTAATAATAAAACATACGGGTCTGTTTACCCTCGAGATTATGGCAATATCACGAACTGTGCCTTCTCTTATACCTAAAGCTCCTTCTTCGCGAGGTATCAAACCTTTCATGCATTTTAAATCTACTATAATATTATGATCGTGGTCACAAACAATGGCTCTTGCTTCCAAAATGCGCTCCTCTTTTAAAGCTTCCGCTAAAGAGCTTGGTGAAAGCATGTGACTCTGATTATCGGGCGAGTCTATAATATAACCTTCGGGCAGATATTTCATATTAAATAGTCCTTTCATTAATTACACTGTATGTTTTATGTATATATATGACCGATGAAAAATAAAAATGCGTATGACTTGAATTATTAATAAATATGAAATATAATAGTTAAAGATTAAAATTTAAGAGGTTTAATATGATGAAAAAGTTTATTTCAATATTACTTGCGTTAACTTTTGTGTTTTCTGTATTTACTGCATGCTCAAATAATTCTGCAGAAAAAGCCAACGTTCTTGAAAAAGAAGATGGTATAGTAAAAATGTCGGAATTAAAGCAGAATAAAACAAATAAAAAAGCAGGTTTCCAGCTTGATAAGCCGGAAACAGGTGAAGAGATTGCGGTAGTAGAAACTACAATGGGTACATTTAAAATCCGATTTTTCCCTGAAGAAGCACCTAAGGCTGTGTATAACTTCAAAAAGCTTGCTTTAGAGGGATATTACGATGGTCTTACTTTCCATAGAATTATGGATAACTTTATGATTCAGGGCGGCGATCCTACCGGTACGGGTATGGGAGGCGACAGTATATGGAATGAAGATTTTGAGGACGAATTTAATGAGAATTTAGTGAACGTTACAGGTTCACTCTCTATGGCAAATAAAGGTCCTAATACAAATTCAAGCCAGTTCTTTATTAATTATTGCAAAACTACACCTGATTGGGCGTATCTTGAAATGTTCTATGAAGCATATAAAGAAGAACCTCAGGTTATTAATGAATATTACAATGGATGCGTTGATTTAAGTAAGCTTTCCGATGAAGTTAAGGCTATGTACAATGAGCTTGGCGGCAATTTGCATCTTGACGGAGCATTTAATACAGCAGGCAAAGGTCATACAGTTTTCGGTCAGGTATTTGAAGGTCTTGATATAGTTGAAAAAATTTCAAAAGTAGAAACAGACGAAAATAATAAGCCTTTAGGCAAGGTTATTATTAAAAGCGTTACAATTGAAAAATATGAATAATAAATACTTTCCGGCAGGACGTGCTTTTACTTAAGAAATTAAAAACCGTAAGGATTATTTTGAAATCCTTACGGTTTTTGTATTATTTATCTGAGGGGAATTTTATACCTGCCTTAAGACGGATATATTCTGTTACTTTAGCTACCTTTATGCACATTTCGGTGCACTTTTTGTATTTTTCAAGATATTTTTCTTTTTCTGTTATAAATTTATAGAAACTTATAGATTCATAACCCATTAATTTAAATTTAGGTGTTTCGCCTGATATAATTTCTTTTGTACCGTCTGAATATTTAAGAACGATATTTTCAAGCTTGGAAATGGACGTAGTGGATATAGTGCCCTTGTCACCCTGAATGTCGCTGTCTACACCTGCCTGGCTGGTTTTGGAGTAAGGAATGCTGACTAATTTATCTTTATAAACGAAGGTAATAACGCCGCTGCCGTCAACACCGCTTGCCATCATATTAACTCTTACGTCTATCTCTTCAGGCTCACCAAAAAGATATAAAGCAGGGTAGATGCAATAAATGCCCAGGTCCATTAAAGCGCCTGTTTCCATTTCGGGGTTGAAGATGTTTGGTAATTCTCCGCGCAAATATGCATCAAGCTTGCTTGAACGCTGGCAGAAATCAAACTTAGCAATACTGATGGTACCGATTTTGTCAACTGCTTCCTTTAACTTGTCTCTTTCCGGAAGATGCATAAACATAATAGCTTCCATAAAGATTACGCCGTGTTCTTTTGCTTTTTCTGTAAGCATAACAACTTCATCAGCGTGGCTTGATACGGGCTTTTCGCAAATAACGTGCTTGCCGTTTTCGATAAATTTTAATGCATGTTTTACGTGCAGATAATTGGGGCTTGCAATGTAAACGGCATCAATTAAATCTGATTTTGCCATCTCATCTATATCTGTAAAAACTGTGGCTACGTTATATTTATCGGCAAAAGCTTTGCCTTTTTCAAGATTTCTTGAATATACTGCAGTAAGATTCCATAAACCGCTGTCAAGAGCGCCTTCAATATAAGCGTCAGTAATCCAGCTTGTACCTATAGTACCGAAATTAAGCATTTTAGTTTCCTTTCTTATTCACCGTCGTAAATAATTGTTTTTACGATATCTTTAATCTTAATCATATCGTCAAGAACAGCGAATTCATATCTGCCGTGTGCGTTTTCACCTGAGGTGCAGATATTGGGGCAGGGAAGTCCCATAAATGAAAGCTGAGCACCGTCCGTACCGCCACGGATGGGAATTATCAAAGGTTCTACGCCGTTTTTTATCATAGCAGCCTTTGCTTGATCGATAATAAACATATTGGGGAGAATCTTTTCTTTCATGTTATAATATGAATTTTTGATTTGGAGGGAAACGGGCTTGATTTCATATTTATCATTGAGATAATCTGCAATTTTATTGAATCGCTCGATTTTTTTATTCAGTAAATCAAGGTCATGGTCACGAATAATATAATCAAGAACAGTTGTTTCTATATCGCCGTTGATTGATACAAGGTGGCTGAAGCCTTCATAGCCTTCTGTATGCTCGGGCACTTCGTTTTTTGGG
>JAZROC010000016.1:0-10520 GCA_045648525.1 Clostridia bacterium | reverse complement strand
TTTTAAAGCATCAAGCAACTCTTTTTCTTTAGTAGGCGCTTTTGAGTCTGTATCAAAAAACTCCGAAGGCGTAATTCCAAGATATTCGCAAATATAGAAAAACACAGTCATTGAGGGAAAATTTACACCAACCTCAATGTTGTTTATATATCCCGGACTTTGTCCAATGGATAAACTCATATCTCTTGCCGAAACACCTTTTTGCAATCTTAATTGTGAAAGACGCAGGCTAAAATCTTTTTTCTCCATACATTTCACACTCCTATATATCTAATTGTACTATATAGAATGCATAGTTATATGGCGTTAATTCATTATTATTTATTGACATATTCGGTTTAATTAGATAGAATTATATTATGTAACTATTTTATTCATTTATGGGGTGAGTTTATGATATGTACTTTTTTCGGGCACAGAAATGTAACGGACGATATAAAACCGTTATTATATGACGTATTATGCGACCTGATAGAAAATCATCAAGCCGACCTATTTTACGTTGGTAATCAAGGCAGATTTGATTTTTTGGTAAAAAGCCTTTTAATTTCCTTAAAAGAAAAATATCCACACATTCGCTACTACGTAGTTTTAGCCTATTTGCCACAAAAAAACGATATTGATTATTCTGATACTATCTATCCTGAAGTGCTTGAACGCGTTCCGCCAAAATATGCTATATCAAGACGAAACAGCTGGCTCGTTCAGATATCTGATACCGTTATCACCTATGTCATCCATTCCTTTGGTGGTGCCGCACAATTCAAGGAACTTGCAGAAAAACTCAATAAAAACGTTATTAATTTAGCATAAAAGAACGCGTTGCAAATGCAACGCGTTTTTTTAGTTATTTTTTATATATTCCGTCGGTGATTTTCCCATTTTCCTTTTAAAGCACTTTGAAAAATACAAGGGGTCTGAAAATCCGCATTTCAGCGCAATTTCAGTTACGGAACAGACGCCCTTTTCAACTAACTCAAGAGCATTTTGTAAGCGCAGATTATTTACGTATTCATTAAAACCTATCCCCATTTTACTTTTAAAGAAATGGGAAAGATATTTTTCCGTATAGGCAAAAATCTCGGCAACCTTTTTTAAGGAAAGTTCTTTTTCGCTATAATGAGTATCCACGTAATCAACGATAACGCTGAAAAGATTTTCACTGTTTTTATTTGGCTCGTTTTTTTCCTTGCCTTTTGCAATATACGAAAGTGTGTTGAGAAATACGCTTTCCGTCAAAACGTTGGCATTTACGTTATTTACTCGCACGATAGAGCTTAACCACAATTCTTTTAAATGAGAATACCCTTGAAAAACAGAATTTTCAATGGTGATACCCATTTCCCCTAAAAAATCAGGCACGTTGGCACCCATAAAGCTAATGTAGGTATATCTGAAATTTTCGTCACCGTCAATTTCATAAGGCACACCTGAAAAGAAAAAGAACAGAGTGCCCTCTTTTAACGGATATTCGTGACCCGAATATTTCAAAACTGCATTACCCGAGGTCACAAGATGCAAATAGTATATGGAGCGAATAAAGGGTTGCTTCATTGAAAGAAACTCGGTTTCATAAACAAAATGCACCGTTTTTATATTTCCCGAAACGCTTTTGGGCGGTAAAAACCTACAAATACTATCCATAAAAAACTTCCTTTCGTTTAACATTATTGCACACAAAGAGAAAATTTGCAACAACAAAAAACTTTTTTTCATAAAAAAATGGGATTTTTCCATTTGCAATTCAAAAAACAAGTGCTATACTTATCTTACTATTTTAAAGGAGATTTTTTATGGTAGCGCTAATATTACTTCTTTCGTTTTTATCAAGTGCCGCCAATCTTGTTGAAGGCGTCTTAATAAAAAAGTACAACGAAAAGCACGATAAAGGCGGTTTTATTTTTACCGCAATAGTGTCGTTATTCTCAATGCTTTTCTTTGTGATAAAAGAGCTTTTTATTGATAAAAACGGCTTTAATTTTACACTTGATATGCTCCCCTACGGCATTATTGCAGGTATTTTCTACTGCACCGCATCATTTTTAACCTTTGTTGCTTTAGGCTGTGGTCCTTTTGCAATTTCAAGGTTAATTTTATCCTACGGTGGGATATTTTCCATATTATACGGCTTAATTGTTCTTAAAGAACAGCCGGGTGTTTTTGCAATTATAGGTATAGTTCTTATGCTTATATCAATTTACTTTAACAGAAGACCCAAAGAAGAAAGCGAAAAAAAGGCTTCTCTGAAATGGCTTATTTGCATTAGCTTATCCGTAATAGGCAGTGGTATGTACAGTGTTGTTCAAAAAGAACAGCAACGTGTCTTTGAAAAAAGTGTTGATAATGAATTTATGATAATTGCCCTTGGTTTTTCAGCATTAATTCTTTTCATTATAGGCTTTATAAAGGACGGAAAAGATACCCTGTATATTTTAAAGAACGGCTCACTTTACGCTTCCGGTGCAGGTCTTTCAAACGGTTTAAATAACTTCCTTATAATTTTAGTCAACGGAATAGCAATTAATTTCTCAACACTTTCACCCTTAAGGTCAGGTGTTGGTATGGTTCTTACTTTTATAGTTTCAAAACTTATATTTAAAGAAAAGTTCTTGAAAAGACAGCTTTTAGGCGTAGCTTTGGGTACACTTGCCCTTATATTAATTAATTTATAACGGAGGAGCTTTATGAATAAAATCGTAAAATTAGGCGTTGTTGGTCTTGGCAGAGGTAAGGACGTTACCATCGAACTTATAAACGAAAAAAACGTTATTTTAGCTGCAGTATGCGATAAAAATCCCGAATTTTTAGAAAAAGCAGTTGAAGATTATAAAAATGCAGGCTTTAAAAACTTTGAAGCGTTTAACACCTTTGAGGAAATGCTCGAAAAAGCCGATATCGACGCGGTTTTCATTGCAACCGAAGCAATTTACCACGTGCCCTACGTAACAAAGGCTCTTGATAGAGGCTGGCACGTTATAAGCGAAATTCCTGCAGTAAACTCCATTGAAGAAGCAAAAGCACTTAAAGCCGCAGTTAAAAGACATCCCGAATTAAAGTATATGACGGGTGAAAACTGTTGCTACTGGGCATTTATTCAGGCATGGAAAAGTATGTATGACGAGGGCAAATTAGGTCAGGCAATTTATGCCGAAAGCGAATATATTCACGGCTCGGATATCCGCGAAAAAACGCAGGCAGACTACGACCCGAACCATTGGCGGTATTTTAACCCCGCAATAAAATATCTCACTCACAATTTAGGTCCCCTGCTTTATATTATGGACGATGAATGTGTAAGTGTTTCCTGTATGCAACCTGACGAATTATATAACCCCTATCGTCCCGATAAAAACAGTGTTGCCATTTTCAAAACTAAAAAGGGCGCGGTTATACGAATTTTAATTATGTTTGATGCCTTTGTTGGTTTTGACCATAACTTTGCCGTTATGGGCACAAAAGGCACCGTTGAAACAGACAAAACGAAGTCATTGGGCGATGCCCACACCTTCGCGCGTTTTATGGACGTGCCCGGCTCACGCGATGAAAAAATTGATATTCCCGTAACTTTATGCTTCCCCAACGAAAAGGAAGGCAAAGGTCACGGTGGTGCCGACCTTAAAATGATGCAGGCATTTATCAAATGCATTATTGACGACACTAAACCGCCCGTTGACATTGACCTTGGCATAAGAATGACTATCCCCGGCATTATCGCCGCCGAATCAGCAAAAAATGGCGGTCAACTTATGGAAATACCTGAAATATAATAAAAAGAGAGTCTTGTTAATACAAGACTCTTATTTTTATATAGCAATTATTCTCGACACACAGGAAATTATTGCAATAACGTTTAAAGACGTCATTGATAAAAGCACCACACTGTCAACGTTACTCTTCATGGTTATCATGTTGTTTCTCATCACAAGAAAAACAAGAGGAAGTGCAGGAATAAAATATCTTCCCTGAACACCTTCTATAAAAAGGCTTCCCATTGGCGTATGGTCAATAAGAAGAAGCATTTCAACACAAAGGAAAACAAAAATAAATAAAATTCCCGCATAAATTTTTTCCAAAAGAGAAAATTCCTGGATTTCATCCTCCTTTTTCATAAATGCAAGAAGGAGCGTACAAACCATCGGTACAGTAAGATACCACGGTACTTCCATTTGGAAATATCCAAAGAAAGCAAACATTGATTTTAAATAAAAGTCTGACTTATGGTTAAATGTGTCAAAAAGCATTTCAAGCATCTGCTTTTTATGTGTAAATATATACTGCAAACTAAAACCTGCACTCTGCGAGTTTGTTACCGTTTCAGAAGTAAGTTTTGATGCATTTCCAATCTGAACAAGCAGAATACTTCCTGCCGCCCAAGCTATAAGCAACCCCTTAAATAATAAATGTAATTTTGGCGTTTTGAATTTTTCTTTAGGCAGAAGCAGTACTAATGCCGCAACACCTATATAAATTACTTTTTGAGGAATTATCGCAAAAAATGCAACTGCAAGAATAATAAGTTGTTTCCACCCTATTTCACTTTCTCCATACATCAGTTTCATAATGTATGCGAAAATAAGCATAATTCCACCAAAGGTAAACACATCATAAGAAACTGATGCCATAATATGTATATTTATAGGAATAAGGCTTATTGCCGCAATAGCAATTTTACCAAACGGTATCATTTTAATAGCAAAGAAAACCATTACAACGAAAGAAATATAATTAAACAGTCTTCCTAACTGAAAAGTCCAATACCCGCTTAAACCTGCTATTCTCGCCAGCGAAATGCCCATTGCGGAAGCAATATAGGTTATTCCTTTATTTTCCATATATCCAAAATGAGTGGTAACAATATTCCTATCAGAAGCAAACACATAATTTTTCTCTACTACCTTATCGTATCCCGTTGAAGAAAGAGCATTAGAGATGCTTTGCATATAATTAAAATCCTCAGCGCGCATTCGCAGTTTCGATTTTTCGTCATTAAACTTAAAAAGCATTTGATTTGAATAATGATATGCCGTACGATAATGAAGATGTTCATCAGGCACCGACGTAGGCGTAAAAAACGTCAAATATAAAATCGAAAGCACGGAAAGTATAATAGCCGTAACGACTTGCAAAGAAAACCAGCGTTTTTTAATTATAACAGCAAGAACACCTATAAAGGCAACTGCTCCAACAAGAAGAGCCGTCATCCACCAAACAATCATTCCGGCTCTTATCTGACGAATCATAAATCCTATTCCCATCAAAAAAACAGCCAAAACAACCATTATTGCCATAACGCAGAATTTATGTTTTTCAAAAAATTCTTTTATCTTCATTTTTATCCCTCTTTAACTTTTCTTTTTTCCAATACAACGCAAGCAACAAACACTATGCTCATCAGAAGCGCAAGAATAAACGTTGATACAAGATACGAAAGAGATGCGCCCATAAGACCGTATGCTTTAACGAGAGGCTCGGTTATAAGAAGCGAAACTCCGTAAGAAGCAACGTAGACTATAAGCATTATATACTGATGCCTCATTATTACTATGCCGTTATAAATCAGCATCGACAGGGCATACATACCGCCACCTAAAATTATATAGCACAAGTTCATTTCAAGTCCCGCGAGATTTTGTCCGTACACAAAGGATAAAACGGGAATACCCAAAAACCTTGCCGCAACGGTGCACAGTGCGGTAAATGTCAAAATTATTCCTGCAATTTTTGCGAATTTCTTTAAAAACCCACCAAACTCTTTTTTCTTCCATACGTCAGTAAGGGTAGTCAGAAGCGGTCTGTAAATGAAAATCGCAAGTAAGCAAATTACTGCCGAGGGAATAAAGATTATGCCGAATTTATTCTGTGTAACCTCGTCTAAAACGTTATCAATTACAAATTTAGGTTGATTGATTATATAAGTAAGAAGGAACGTGCCTAAAAACATTGGCAGACAACCGACGATAAGTTTTGCCATAAGTTTTAAATTCCATTGGGGTTTTAGCGACTCGAATTTTTTTGAAAAACGCCCATCGTAGAACACGAACCACAAAGAAGCAAGCACAATGCAGATTACCGATGCATATATCAGATTTTTGGTAATCAGCAAAACAACCGTAAAAAGAACCATTGAAATTAAAACGCGAAAGGCAAGGGATTTGCCTGCAATATCAAGTCTGCCGTTACGCTGAAGAAGTCCTGAAAACAATCCGGAAAAAGCATCCGCCCCTTTAAAAAGACAAACTAATATCACAACTAACGCTTTATAAAGGGAATATTTGGAAAAGGCAATAAAAACGCAGGCAATGGTCGAGAGCAAAAACAAAACTATTTTCGTGGCAAAATGCACACCAAAGCCTATTTTATTTTCAGTATCGGTAACGTGATAAACGGGCGTTTCAAAATTTGAAACGGTGAGAAGCTGTTGTGCTAACGCAAAAGCAATGGTAAAAATGCCGCCGTCAACAGGACCTAAAATGCGAGTGACTATCGCCAGCAGAACAACCGAAGAAAGCGCATTTGTAAAACTGCCTGCGGCATTCCATAAAAACACCTTTCGGCTTAAATTATTTGGCTTTTTATTTTCCATAAATACCTTCTGTTTTTTAGTATTAATATAAAAATATTATACTTTACTTATTGGTTATTGTCAAGCAAGCCTGATTTTTCAGGTGCACACCATTGCCCTATAAAATAACTAAATTACTTTTTTGTTTGCTTTTAAGGATTATTGTGATATAATGACAATAGCTTAACAGAAAGGAAGATTTTATGAACAAAAGTGCACGCAATTACGGTATTGATTTATTGCGTATCGTATCTATTCTTGGTGTCGTTTTCCTGCACATTTTAGGGCACGGAGGAATTTTAGCCGCCGCAAAAAACGAAACTCAATTTGCAACGGCGTGGTTTTTAGAAATTCTTGCCTATCCTGCCGTTAACTGCTTCGTCCTTATTTCAGGCTATTTCGGCTACAGAGAGGACAGAATTTTCCCAAAGCTTAAAAACATCTTTTCCCTGCTTTTTACCGTATTCTTTTACAGTATTTTAATATATTTTACGGTAAAGCATTTCCGCCCCGATTTAATAGGAGAAAGCGAAGCCATCAAGGCATTCAGACCCGTTTCAAGAAAACTTTATTGGTTTTTCTCCGCATATTTCGGTATGTTTCTTTTCTCACCCATACTAAACGCATTCGTTCAGAAAACCGACAAAAAAGGCGCAATAATTATGCTTTTAACTCTGTTTTTCTTATCGTTTTTCACTTTAAAAAGCGACGCCTTTAATTTTGGTCAGGGCTATTCTGTTATCTGGTTTATACTGATTTATCTTGCAGGCGCAATTTTCAAAAAATTCGATTTTACCAATGCTTTTTCAGGCAAAGTTTGGTTGTTATTAGTTCTCATATCTCTTTTAATAACGTGGTCATTTAAAACAGTTCTGCCAAAGGAGCTTGCCTTCGTTTCAAAAAACAGAGATACTCTTATCTCCTACACTTCTCCGACGGTTATTTTGATGGCGTTAGGTTGGTTAAGTGTTTTTTCAAAAATCAAATGCAACAGATTTTTTGCATCTGTCATTAACTTTTTTGCGCCATCGGTTTTTTCCGTGTATCTTATACACGATAACCCCAATATCCGCAAATGGCTCATAGCCGACACCTTCCGCCCCGTATGCGAGCGCGGCTCGATTTTTATCATCTTAACGGTTTTAGGTTGCGCTTTGGCTATCTTTATTTCCTGCATATTAATTGACAAAATAAGGTTTTTGTTGTTCCGCGTTGCGATGATTGACAAGCTTTCGGGAAAAATCGAAAAACTGTTCAGTAAGCTTGCAGATATTCTTATTAAACAGGCAGATTGACACCCTTCGACAAATTTGCTATAATTAATATATATTTTGCTGACTAAAGGAGACATTTTTCAATGGCACAATATCAGCCTGACGTTTTAAAAAAGCTTCAAAAGTACGAGCTTGAAATTTTACGGGACTTTGTAAAAATCTGCGAAGAAAATAATCTCACATATTTCGGCTTTGCAGGCACCGGTATCGGTGCAATTCGCCACGGTGGTTTTATCCCGTGGGATGACGATATTGATATGGGTATTCTGCGCGAAGATTACATAAAATTAAGGGAAATTATCCAGAAGGATTATTCTGATAAATACACCTTTGTTGACGCAACCACCTATAACGATTATGCCAATATGAATGCGCACATCGTGCTCAACGGAACAAAATTCGTTGAAGCCACCGCAAAAAACGCGAAATATCCGCAAGGCATTTTTCTTGATATCTTCCCCTTTGACAATGCCCCTGCAGATGAAGCAACCCGCGAAAAATACGTGCGCAACGTATGGTTTATGAGCAAATTCCTCATTGTTAAGCACACACCTTTCCCTGTTTTGCCCTTTAAAAAAGGCATAAAAGCAAAACTTTGCCACACAGTAACTGCAATAGCTTGGTTTTTCCTTAACTTATTCTGTGTTTCACATAAATTCTTGTATAATAAACTTTATAATTTTGCAACCAAATACAACAATAAAGACACAGGCTATTATTACTATTCCTGCAGTTCTTCCCGTCAGGGTTCAGTTTACAACAAGGAAGATTTATATCCCCTTAAAAAGTTAAAATTCGAGGATATTGACCTTGATTTCCCAAAAAATATTGAAAAAGCACTTACCCGCGTTTACGGTGATTTTATGACGCCTCCTCCCCCCGAAAAACGCGTAAATCATTGCCCTAATATACTTGAATTTCCAAAGGAATGAGTTGTGCTACACCGCAGGTGTTTTTGATTTATTCCACGTGTGACACCTTAATCAGTTTGCCCCGCTTGGTGTTTCTATTGAATATCTTTCATACACCCAGGGCGTATCAACAACCGATATTAAAAACAAAATGAAATAACAAATATGCACCCCTTAACACTTTGGGGTGCATATCTTTTTTGATGTCGCTTTTACAACTGCTTATATAAATTAACGAGAATATAGTTAAGTTTCCACTTTTTGCCGTTTTGGGTTGAAATATCAAGCTTGATATTGCCGTCTTTTTCGTGAACAATGGGGATAACCTTACATTGATAATTTCCTGAACTGATTATATCACCACCTGCGCGTATTCCCTCATCACATTGAAGAACGGTAAGACTTTCCTCTTTTTCATCACCTGAAACAACAAAAAGCTCATACTGACCTTTAGGCGCATCAAAAAGGAAACTTACTTTTTCTTCGCCTTCAAGAAAATCACGTCTTAATAAATCAGGCGCACCTCTGTCCACCCTGTTTATGCCGTCAGTATTCAAGAAACCGAACCCGCGCTTTTCAGTAAATTCAAGGTCATCAAGCGTATTAAACGCCATAGTTCCTACACACATTTCCTCTGCGCAGTAAGACGGACGAATTAATTCTGAAGAATAATCTTTTTCAAAATCTACACCGAAATCGAACTTATAAACGTTATGATTCGCCATTCTCACGTTACCTAAATACCAATCACGTGTAAACGAATCAAGAGCCGTATGATAAGCGTTTTCTGCATTTTCGCCAATAGAAATTCTGCGTTTGGTGTAGGTGATATGCTCAAGAATTCCGCAATCTTCACTTTCTGTTTGGGGAAAAAACACACCGAAAATATATTCTTTTCCCGCTTCAGCATCAAACTCTATAATATTATTTTTGCAAAGCGCAATATTTTCAAGGGAATAAGGTGAAGTAATCCTTACCTTTCCGCCCTTGAGGCTTTTTATTTTAATAAATTCAACCTTGCCGTCTTTAAGTGATGCGCTGACCTCTACTGCACCGCGAGCAAGAAGCTTATCAAAATGCGCGTTTTTCCATGCAGGGTACTGATTATATCTGTCATCGTATTCAGAAATGGAATAGCCTTTTTCGATTAGTCTTTCGTATTCCTTATCGCCCGTAGGCATTGCAGGAAATATGCGGATTATTCCACCGTTTGATTGCATAAGCATCTCGTTTACTGCCGCAAGCATTTCGCCGGTAAACTCCATCATGCAAGGATAATAAAGGGGTTGGCGCATAATAAGACAGTAATTCATAAATCGCTCGGTGACCTCTGCCGCAAGTCCATTTGAGCGCATCATATGGTCAAGGCCCATTTCATATAACAACCTGATAGCCCTTTGTCCATCACCCATTCTTGCCGAAACCGCAGAAAGCCAGCTTACCTGAAAGACACCGATTTCGCAATGGTCTTCAAGGAATCTGACGGTATTCATCGCAATATCCCTTAACCGCTTATCGCTTTCAATATCAATTTCGCCCGTAGGAAAGATTGGCATAAGCATACTTGGATGACGAATCCATAAATTTTTCGGTGCATCTTCAGAATCAATAAACCTTTCACCGTAATCGTCAGTAAAGGTTGGATATTGAGAGAGATGCTCGTATAAATTCTTTATATCCTTTAAAAGAAGATTATCGTCTTCAAGAATTTCAACCGGCTGCAAGGTAAACTTAAGCATATACTTGACGCTTGCAACAGTAATAACCGTATTG
>JAZROC010000015.1:0-4177 GCA_045648525.1 Clostridia bacterium | reverse complement strand
AGGCACAAAGTGCCTTGCAACGATTTCGCCTTCCATTGCATGAGAGTCAAAATGTATTCCTAAAAAAGAATCTTCTCTTTTTTGCCATAAAAATCACTCCTTTTACTGTGTTATTATAATATAAAAAATGGCGTTTGCAATATGAATTTATCTTAATTTGTTTAAAAATTTATCATCTCTGTTTTTTCAAGCACTTGTTTATTTACATTGTAAATTTTTTTTGTTATAATATATACGTAATAATTGGAGGTGCTAATATGAGAACTTCGATAATAGAAAAAAACGGTGTAAAATATGTTGCGATTGACGGCAAAGCTATTGACACGCTTTCCTTTAAATCATTCAGACCTACAAGCAATAACGTAGGTGATTTTTACAAAGCGGGAATACGCATTTTTCACGTTTACTGTTCAGGTCTTATGTCAGCATTGAAAGTTCCTTATTCACAGTTCGGTGAAACCTGGTTTGGCGATAAGAACTATGACTTTTCAAATCTTGATAAGCAGATAGAATTTTTTAAGGAAAATGCCCCTGATGCCTACGTTTTTATTAACGTTCATTTAGATGTAAGGCAGTGGTGGCTTGATGAAAATGAAGGCAGACCCAATTCCTTTACGCATCTTTCGCAGATTGCAGGTGACGAAAAGTGGAAGCAGGATACTGCAGAATATCTTAAGGCATTAATAAAACACGTTGAAGATAAATATGATGATTATGTTTTAGGTTATTTCCTTCTTGGCGGACACACAACCGAATGGTTCAGTGACTATGACTATGAAGAAACCCACCCAATAAAATTGGAAGCATATCGCAAATATATGGGTGATAATTCTATAGTGATTCCAACTAAAGAAGCACTTGAAAAACCTGCCAATGAAATCTTCTTAGACCCCCAAAAAGATAAAGCAATAATTGAATATCGTAAATTCCACCATAATCTCATTGCTGATTTGGTTATTTACTATGCTCATAGCGCACAGGAAATTTTAAATCATAAAAAGGTTGTCGGTCTGTTTTTCGGATATATTATGGAACTTCTTGATGCACGTATCTGGAATGCAGGTCACCTTGAAAGTGACAAGGTTTATAGGTGCGAAGATATTGATTTGATAGCAACTCCTTCATCATATCAGTTCAGGGAATATGATGATGCAAGCGCATATATGCTTCTGTGCGATTCTATTGAATTAAACGGAATGATGTATTTTGATTCCTTTGACCATATGACTTTCAAAGTACCTGATTTAGCAACGGAGAAAAGAAGAATCTGTGGCGATAACGAAGTTATGACTGCTATGGCAGAACTTTCAAAAATGCGCAAAGACCTTCTTACAAACCGTGAAAAAACCATTGACGGTATGCGCAGGGAATTTATGCAACGTATTTCAAAGCGCACGGGTATGTGGTGGTTTGATATGCTTGAAGGCTGGTTCTATGATGATGGTTTAATGGTAGAAATAGGCGATATCGTTAAAAAGTCTTCAGAATTAAAAGAAAAAGAACGTCACTCAACGTCTGAGGTTGCAGTTTTTGTAAGTTGTGAGTCTATGTATTACGTAAATAAATGCTCATCAATAAATACCGAACTTATCTGTAATCAGCGTGATGCCCTTGCCAGAATGGGCGCACCATACGACCTCTATTCGTTAAACGACGTTGATAGAATTGATAAAGATAAATATAAAGTATTTATTTTCCTTGATGCTTATTATATGACAGATGATCAGCGTGAGTATATTAATACGCAGCTCAAAAAAGACAATAAAACTCTGTTTTTTATAAGCGGTTGCGACTGCGTTTCTGATAACGGTTTTTCATTGGAAAATATGGAAAAAATGTGTGGCTTTAAGCTTAAAAAACTTGATAAAGATGAAAAATCAATAAATGCTTGCGATACAATTTTCGGATACAAAGAAGCTAAAACACCAACATTCTGTATTGATGAGGACGTTACTCCTTTAGGCAGATATTCCGTAAGCCGCGCCTGCGGTCTTGCAAAAAAAGAGTTTGGTACTTATACAACGTATTTTTCAGGTATAGGAAACGTTTCTGCAAGTGTTTTCAGGCATATTCTCAAAAATGCAGGAGTATTCATTTACGCTGAAAACGATACACCTGTATTTGTTAACAGTGGTGTTTTAGGTGTTTATAATACAAGAAACGAATTTACCGAGGTTAACGTAAAAAATGATGGTGATTTTGAGGAAATCTTCAGTGGCATAAAATATAAAAGTAATAATGGAAAAATTATGCTTCCCACGGGCAAATGTCCTGCTCAAATGTTGATTATTGAGGAATGATAATGGAAGATTTAAAACGAAAAGCAAAAGAACTTTCAAAAAACTTTATTGAAAATGAAAAAGAATATATGCTTGGTTTTGTTGAAGCTGAACAATCAAATCCTCTTACGCGCACGTTAGGTGAGGATTATAAGGAAAATATCCTAAAAGGCATACAAACGCTCATTAAAGCTGACGAAAAATTAGTTGATATATTTCGCAAAATTATAAATAGTGAAGAGTTCGACGGCTTTGCTGACAGAGTATATTATTCTCTTACCAATGGTGGAAGAATAATTCTTTCAGGCTGTGGCTCACCGGGCAGACTTGCAATGCGCCTTGAAGCCTCTTGGCGTAAACGAATGAAAGGGACTAAATTTGAAAATTCAGTTCTTTCAATTATGACAGGTGGTGACTACGCTCTTATCCGAGCAGTCGAGTCTTTTGAAGATTATATTCAGCTTGGCAGAATGCAGGCAAAAGAGTTGAATCTTAATGAATTTGATACACTTATCGGCGCAACCGCAACGGGGGAAACTACTTCTATTTTAGGTACCGCGGTGCAGGCGCTTGAAGATAATGCTTCCGTCTATATGGTTATTTGTACCGACCCCAAAACTCTTTTAGGTAAGCTTAAGCGCGCAGACGACGTTTATACCCATAAAAATTGTAAAAGTATTTATATTCATTGTGGCGGAATGGCTGTTACGGGCTCAACGCGTATGCAATCAACCACCATTGAGCAAACGGTTATCGCATCTGCGCTTGAAATCAGTTTAAACAGAATTTTATCTGAAAATGAAAATAAAGAAAAACTTGTTAACGGTTTTGTTTCTGCGATTTCTGCAGTAAAAGCAAGTATTTCTTCGTTGGAAGAAAATACCGAAAAAGAATTTATGCTATATGAAAACAACGGGCACATAACGTATTTTGCCGATGAATATCTGCTTGACGTCCTTGCAGATACTACCGAGCGCGGACCCACATTTTCAACACCGCCGTTCAGGCATAATAAAAGGCATGATTTACCTCTTTCGTGGGCGTTTGTTAAAAATCCTTTTTACGATACCGTTACTGCATGGGAAAGGTGTTTTGAGCGTTTGCCACGTTGTGTTGAGAAAACCGAAAAGGAATATCTTGACCTTGGCATAAAGGAAGAAGATATCAAAAAAATTCCCGATATTTCAAAAAATGCTCTCTACGGCTTTGAAATCGGAAACGAAGCGGATAGCGAAAGAGAGCAGGGCGAAAGCCTTGCAATGTGGGTTTCTGACGAAAATGCCCCTGCAGAATTTTTATCAATGGCGCAAAAATATAAAAATTTCAGCCAGCTTATACTTAATAAAACAGGCATTCAGCCAACAAATCTGGATATTTATGAGCATCTTGCAATGAAATTGTTTGTAAATATACTATCAACAGGTGTAATGGCAAAAATGGGTAAGATTTACGGTAATTATATGATAAATCTTAATACCTCCAATAAGAAGCTTGTTGACCGAGCTACAAGAATCATTTCAGATTTATGCAATGTTGATTATGAAACGGCAAACTACGAGCTGTTTTTAAGTAAACTTATGATTGAAAAGGAAGGCACGAATCAATCGCAAGTAAAAATAACAATAGATAGATTAAAAGGAGAAAAGTTATGACAAATCAGGAAATTTATTATTGCTCAAAAGAAGAATTACAAAAAAATTCCAAAACACCTTTTCGTGTAATGGAAAAGGAAGAGGATATGTATAAGGAAATCGCAAGAATTATGGCAGATACCATAATAAAAAACAATGGCAAACAAACGGTTATTATTTGCCCCGTAGGTCCTA
Organism: Clostridia bacterium; assembly: GCA_045648525.1. GTDB lineage: Bacteria > Bacillota > Clostridia > Christensenellales > QALW01 > UMGS1322. The sequence goes on along the minus strand of JAZROC010000015.1, from coordinate 72 downwards.
TTGCGCAGTATCCTTATTTTGTTGAAATCGTAAATAACGAAAATATCAGCCTTAAAAATTGTATTTTCATTA
>JAZROC010000014.1:0-2094 GCA_045648525.1 Clostridia bacterium | reverse complement strand
CTTAAACGGCTACAGACCTCAGTTCTATTTCAGAACAACAGACGTTACAGGTGTTGTAACCCTTCCTGAAGGCGTAGAAATGGTTATGCCTGGCGATAACATCACAATGAGCATTAAGCTTATCACTGAAATCGCTATCGAAGAAGGTCTCCACTTCGCTATCCGTGAAGGTGGTAGAACTGTTGGTGCTGGTATTGTTTCATCCATTATCGGCTAATCTGATTCGAGTTCGATAATTCACTACAACCATAAACCCCCGAAGAAAAATCTTCGGGGGTTTATTTCCTGTGTTGCAAAGGGGATAAAAGCTCAATTACTTACGTTTGTGTAAGCGCATTCGCTTTTACCCCTTTGCGCCTTGGCTTGTAGCGTTTATCGAACTCTCATACGAGGTAAAGAAAAACTATGAGGTAAAATAATTCGTTACAATCACAAAAGTCCTGCATTTAGCAGGACTTTTTAGTTATTTAATATCAATCATATGTATAAATCTCATAAATGAGAGACGTGAGCGTGAGAAGGCGGCATAGTAAAGGATAGTGTCCTTTAAATCTTCGCTTAAGCCGATATCGGAAAGTGATGAAGGACAGCCAACACTCTTTAAAACTTCGCGCATTTTGTTGCCGTCGGGCAATTCTGAAATTACTTTTCTTATTTCGGGCAATTTTGAAATTATCATATCCCTTGTAACGTTTTCAAGGGGATTTTTTGCATTTTCTTTAAAAATACCGGGGGCGATATCCTTGAACATTGCTTCAATTTTGTCTTTGGGAAGCTGGTTGTTGTTAGAAATTCTGTCTTCAAGGTTATCTAATGCCATAACTTTGTGGTATAAATCGCAAACCATTGTAAGACCGACACCAACTTTTTCACCGTGCAGGGCATCGTTTTCTTCGTTTACAACGTTCATTTCAATGAAGTGTGAAACGTGATGCTCGCTTCCTGAAGCGGGGCGGGAATAACCAACCATCTGTATTGCCATACCTGAAAGAATAAGACCGTACATTAAATTTTCAATGGCTTTGTGGTCGCGGTTATTTATGCCGTCGATATTGTCCATTAAATCGTCAATAACTTTATATTCAAGGTCAATAATTTTGTCGCAGATATATTCACCCGTAATTAAAGTTGAAATTTTCCAGTCAGCAAGGGCGGTATATTTGCCTAAAAGGTCGGCTACGCCTGCGGCAATAAGTCTTTGTGGTGAAGATGCGAGAATATCCGTATCAGCGCAAACTGCAATGGGGCAGGTTGCGGGAGTTGTAACTTTAACACCCTCTAAAGTCATTGCGGCAACGTTTGAAACAAAGCCGTCAACGCTGGGCGCGGTGGGTACAGAAATAAAAGGAATTTGCATTTCGTGGGCGATATATCGCGTAATATCGTGAATTGTGCCCGAACCAACTGCAAGAAGAATATCGCAGTTTTTAATGCCTTCTTTTGCGTTTTCAACAGCTTTTTCAGTCGCGTGCAGGTGATATGGGTTAAGAATTGCGGTATGGCTGATAGGGCATAATTCTTCAACCTTTTTGCCTAAAACTTTATAAGTATTTTCGTCGCAAATCATACTTATTTCTTTAAAATCACCAATAAATGAAATAAGGTCGGAAAGCTCGTTAACTGCGCCTGCTTTAAGAATAATTTTCTTTAACGGTACCGGATGGTCCTTTCCACAGGGGCAATTCTGAATACCTTTAAGAATTTCTGTAAACATTAAAAATACTCCTTGTTGACACATTTAATCACACCATATATAATATAATAAATAAGTAAAAATTGCAACCAATTTTCTCTTGAAATTTACTTTAAAGGCAGTGCTTTTATGAAAGACGTTTACATTATTTTTTCATCAACGCCATATAAAATGGGCAGGTTCATCCGCATATTTACGGGCGGAGATTTTAATCACGTTTCCATAATGTTTGATAAAAATATGTCAGAGGCATACACCTTTGGCAGAAAATATGTTGATACTGCCTTTTTTGGCGGAATAATAAAGGATTCTGTCAGCCGATACAGTAAAAACGGTACCACGTCAAAGGTTTCCGTTTGTAAAATTTCAGTTGATGATGAAGATTATGAAAATGCGCTTAA
>JAZROC010000013.1:0-2432 GCA_045648525.1 Clostridia bacterium | reverse complement strand
GTAAGGTCATTGGAAAGATTGGCATCAAAAAAATTTTTGGTCATTTCCTTATAGCCTGCGCTTTGGGGCGTCATATTAAAATCACCAACTACAAAGGTAGGATTTTCCGAAATCTTTTTACTGTACTCATAAATAAGTTTTGCACTTTTTATCTGACAATTATCTCCAAAGCCAAAATGAGTATTCATAACCGTAAATTCCTTGCCCGTTTGTTTATCCTTTAAAATGACGTAAACGCACATTCGGTAACAGTCATATAATTCGTCCCATCCCCGCGATTCAGTTTCGGGAGTATCGGAAAGCCAGAAAAAACCTGATTTTATCAAGGTGAATTTATCGCGTTTCCATAAAATAGGCGAAGCCTCAATATCCACGGTTTCGTTGCGGTATTTTAAAAACGTATCGTATTTATCACCGTAGAATTTTTCTATATGCGCTTCCCATTTTTTGCGATATTCCTGAAAACCGATAATATCGGCATCAATGGGGGAAGTAACTTTAAAAAGCCTTGGTGCACGCTCTGAAATGGAGTGCCCGTTTTTATCGTCACAACAACGGATATTGAAACTTATAACCTTTAATTTCATTTTTTTATAACCTCACCGTTTTTGAAGATATACGCGCCTTGTTTTTCAATTAACTGTTGGGTTAAACCCATATAGAAATCGTCGGTATAGCATAAAACACAGTCATTTTCGGGTTTTTCAATTAAAAGAATTGCGCGGACACCGTGGGGCGCAACTTTTACGGGAATATTTTTTGAAAATTCACCTAAAAATTCCTTTGTCCAACAGTCAAAGGCTAAAACGGTTTTGTCATTATTGATGAAATCGTCTTTTTCCTTTTCGTCCCAGTTGTAAACTGCCTTGATTTGCTTATTATCTGCATTTAATGTAACCTTTGTAACGTAGGGAAACTCAAAGAAATCGTCAGGTGTTGCATTAATGCCGATGGGATTTATAACTTCCTTAATAAGCTCAATTCTGTCTTTGGGAAGCTTTTCAATTTCCTCATTTATAAGCACGGCACCACCTGAAAGGGCAACGGTTGTCGCCCAAGTACGCGCTTCCTCAAGTGTTGGGGTATAATCGTCGTCCTTTCTGCCTAATTCACCGCGAACAACTAAAGCGTCGGCATCGGCAAGGAAAACTTTTCCGTGATAGTAACTTCTTAAAAATACGTTCTGAACGTTGTTTCTTACAATTTCCCAGTAGGAATATGGACGGGTTGACCTATCCCACACCCACGTAATATCGGGGGAAAAGCGGATAGCATCAAAAATACCGATAGATTCCGTTATAGGCGCACCGCAAGCCATCATAAAACTGTCACCGACGGCTTCTCTTATGCGTCGCATTGCGTTTTTGTAAGCCTTAACAGAAGGAGTGGTGTTATAGGTAACGTTAGGAATATTTTTACCGTCAACACAGCGGATAAGTGAGCGAATTAAAAAGTCAATTTTAAAATAGTGGCAATCATAATTTTCCACCGCGTTTTTAAATGAGTTTTCAATATGTTTTAAGGCATTTTCGTTTTCAAGGTCGATAGGGAATACTGAACCGTCGTTATCGGCACAAAGAACCTGATTTCCGCCAAAGGAACGCTCGGTTCTGCCGTTTTCATAAAAAACGTTAAAATCGTTGTGCTCTTTATAAAGGGTGCCCGTGTTTGCAAAAACCGTTGGCGCAAACCATAAGCCTAAACGCTGACCGTTTTCCTTTAATTTCTTTGATAATTCTTCTACGCCTGAAGCAAAAGTCTGTTTATTGCTTGTCCAATCACCGCAGAAGGTACCGCCGTTCTGCCAACCGTCGTCAATCTGAATCATATCGGCTTTTTCGGAAATTTCCTTTGTAAGTTGCGCCTGCTTTAAAACGTCGTCTTCGGTAACGGTGCCGTACAAACAAGACCAGCTTGACCAGCCTGTATCGGGAAGTGCGGGCAGGGTAATATTGAATTTCTCTTTTAAGAAATCACAGTAAAGGCTGAAAAATTCGCCACCGCATAAATCTTCGGAAATAACAAACTCTTCCAAAGGATATGCGCCCTTTTTATAGGTGAGTCCGTCAAAATAATAACGAAGAATTACCTTTTCGTTGGTTGCGAAAAAGCGGGTAAGATAATTTTCGGCACTTGTTAAGGCAATGGAAAAACACTTGTTTTCTTCCTTAATCATTAAAATATCCCTTGAAATAACTTCGCCTTCAAATTTTATGACGTTTACAAAATCGTTTGTGCAGAAACCGTTATTAAAAACAAGAGCTTCTTTTGTAAAGGTGAGAGGGAATACAATGTCAACGGTGTCAATTTTTGTGTCCTCACTTACCATTAATACAAACTGCATTTTATCACCGCAGGGAATTTTTCTTTCAGTTAAAAAAAGATTATGTGCTTCCTTGCCGTTTACGTAAATCATAAACTCTGTCATAATT
>JAZROC010000012.1:0-10002 GCA_045648525.1 Clostridia bacterium | reverse complement strand
AAATCTTAATCATATCTCTTCCTCCATTTTTCTTTTACTTCTTCATAAAGTTCTTTATATCTTTGATATCTTTCAGATGAAAGAATTCCATCTTCAACAGCTTTTTTAACCGCGCAATCAGGTTCATTAACGTGATTACAGCCGATAAACCTGCAATTATCTGAAAAATCCTCAAATTCATAATACAGTTTTATAAAATCATCAACTGAAAGTTCGGGTACTTCCAATAAAGAAAATCCCGGAGTATCGGCAAGCCATTTTTCTTCACCAAACTGAACCAATTCACAATGACGTGTCGTGTGTTTACCTCTTTCAGTTTTTTTGCTTAATCCACCTGTTTCAAACAAATTTTCACCCAACAATAAATTGGTTAACGAAGATTTGCCCACTGCCGACTGACCGCAAAAACACGTTATGCCCTTTTTTATGGAATTTCGAAGTTCATCTATACCCGATTTCGCATCAGCGCTTGTAATTAACGCACAAATATTACTTTTTAAATACTGTTCCCTGATTTTTTGTGCCATAGAAATGTCAAAATCACATTTATTAATACAGACAATAGGTTCAATTTCTAAAAGTCTGCAATAACAAATAAGTTGGTCAACAAGTTTTAAATCAGGATTAGGTTTTTTTACCGCAAGAGTAATAATTAGCGTGCCGACATTAGCTACCGGTGGTCTTAAAAGTGCATTTTTACGTGGCAAAATATCAGTTATTAAATTTTTCTCACCATCACGATCAGAAAATTTAACCGCAACATTATCACCAACAAGCGGAGATATTTTTTGATTTCTGAATTTGCCTGCAGCATATGCACTGAAAATTTCTCCGTCAATAAGAACATCATACACACCTGCAAGACATTTAATTATCATTCCGATATTGTTCATATATTTCCCCGCTATTTTTCAGCAACCATTGTTTTTTTGTCAACAAGCTGATTATCAACATAAAGTTCAAAAACAAAAGATTTGTTTTCTTCACCTAAAAACTCATATACAACCTTGTTTGTTGAAGAAAATTTCTTTTCATCAAGCTGTTCACCGTTCATATCATATATAACAAGATTAAAATTCTTCAACTCACCTTCAGGTGTATCGTATTCGTAAACGCATTTATAAAGCTTTTTTACGACATTGATTTCAATATCTATTTGCATTGAAGGAGGCGTGCTGTTAGCCGCATAAATATATTCTTTATTCGCTTCAATACTTTGCCAAGAAACACCTGCAAGATTTTCATCACTAACTGCTTTTTCTTTTATATTGCCAACAGTAAATCCTGCTGACGTAATTGCGTTTTTTGCATCATCAAGATTTTTTAAACCTTTTAAATCGGGTACAACAAGTTTAGCCATCGTTGTCTTTTTTGAAACCGTAAGAGTTATGGTATCACCAACTTTTGCTGTGCCTGATATATTGCTTTGAGAAATAACTATTCCGTTTGGTTGTTCGGATTTTTCATCATAAGAAATTTTAACATTAAAACCCTGCTCTTTTAAAATCATTTCGGCTTCCGAAATGTTTTTGCCAACAGTATTAGTGACGGGTATTCTCTGCGCGCCTTTACTTATATATAAAACAATTTCGGTATTAACTTTAATAAAACTACCTGCTTCGGGTTCAGTTTTTATAACAGCACCGTTTTTAATTTCGTTCGATTCTTCATAAACGTAATCAAACTTTGAAAACTGTGCCTGCGTAAGTAACGACGTGGCTTCGTCTTTAGAATATCCCTTTATATCCGGCACCGTATTTTGCGAATATATTTTTTCATTTTTAAACATTAAAGGAATTATTTTCACACTAAGTGCAAATAAAATAGCAAAAAGAACAAGACACAATGCAACAAGCATATATTTTTTTATTCGTCTTTTTTCAGCCTGACGCTTACCGCTTCGTCTTTTTTCTGATTTTGTGTTTTCGTTTTCAGACACAACGTATTGCGGAACTTTGGATTCCTCCTGAATAAAACCTTCATTTTCGTCAGGAATTTTATCCCTGCCAAGAAGATTTTCAGCTTTAACAACAGAAAAACCTTCAGGATTTGCAACATAAAGAAGAAGGTCTTCCCTCAATTCTGTTGCAGTCTGATATCTGTTTTCAGGGTCTTTTTGTATGCATTTTACAATTATATCATTAATTCCTGAAGTGATTTCAGGGTTAACACTTTGAGGCGGTTCAGGAATCTGATTTACATGTCGCATCGCGATAGAAACCGCTTCCGTCCCCTCAAAAGGAACTTTGCCTGTAAACATTTCATACAACAAAATACCAAAGGAGTATATATCACTTCGGTTGTCTGTTTCTGCGCCTTTTGCCTGTTCAGGTGAAAGATAATGTACACTTCCGACAACGTCTTTTCCTGCCATTGTTCTTGTTGTCTGGCTAGTCATTCGTGCAATGCCAAAATCTACAATTTTAACCGTTCCATCATTTGAAACAATAACATTTTGGGGTTTGATATCGCGATGAATGATATCTTTTCTGTGAGCGTGTTCAATACCTGCAGCAATCTGCAAAGCATAATCCAATGCTCTTTTTGTATTCAACGTGCCTTCTGCAATAATATCCTTAAGTGTTTTGCCATCAATAAATTCAGTAACCATATAGAGCGAATCATTCCATTGCCCTATACCTAAAATTCTGCGAATATTCCTATGTGACATCTTATATAAAGCCTGAGCTTCAAGATGAAAACGTCTTTCGTTTTCCCTGTTGTTATCAAGCTCTTCTCTTACAATTTTAATTGCAACAATTTTATTATCAGCTAAACGGTTAGCTTTATAAACGACACTTGTTCCACCGCTACCGATTTTTGATATTATTTGATATTTTCCGTCAATTATATCGTTGACCATAAATATTTCTCCTTAATCATTACAAATAAGAACAGCTGTAATATTATCAATACCGCCTGCATCGTTAGCTTTTTTTATAAGCTCTTCTACGCAATTTTTGCAATCCGAACGTTTTAAAATATCAGATATATCCATACTATTAACCATACCGGTTAAACCGTCAGTTGCAAGCAGAATTTTCATACCTTTTTTTAATTTTAATTTAAAAATATCAGCATTAACAAATTTCGATATACCGATTGCACGCGTTATCAGATTCTTGTTGGGATGCTTTTCGGCTTCTTCTAAACTTAAAAAACCTTTATTAACCATTTCCTGAACAAAAGAATGGTCAACAGTTACTTGTTCAAGCAAGTTATCATAAAAGACATAGCACCTGCTATCCCCGACGTTTGCAACAAAAACGTCATCGCCATCAATTAAAGCGCAAACCAACGTTGTACCCATTGAAGCATATTCACTGCCCGATTGGGCTGTTTTATATACGATTTTATTGGCATAATTTATTGCTTTTCTCAATAAAAGCGATTTATCGTTTTCTGAATGTTCGTGTAAAAACACAACTGTGCTTGATACAGCAAGACTGCTCGCAACTTCGCCTGCATTTTCGCCCCCCATACCATCAGCAACAATAAACACGTTATCTTTCGTACTTTGTGGAACGTGAAAGAAATCTTCGTTACCTTCACGAACACGTCCTTTGTTACTTAAACCGAAGTATTGCATCAAAAATCCTCCTTTTTTAAGTAGCTCCTTCTTAACTGTCCGCAAGCACCTGAAATATCTGCGCCCATTTCACGTCTTATCGTAACAGATATTCCATTTTCTTCAAGACATTGTTTGAATTTTTTTACATTATCGCTATCAGAACCGTTCAATCCACTTTCGTAAACACTGTTAAGAGGGATCAAATTAACGTGACATTGCATACCTTTTATAAGTTTTGAAAGCTTTGTTGCACATTCAAAGGTATCGTTTTTGTTTTTTATAAGTGCATATTCAAAAACAACTCGTCTGCCGGTTACTTTTACATAATTACGCATTGCAGCAATAGTTTCTTTTAAATCATACGCTTTCGATATAGGCATAATCGTTTTACGCATTTCATCATCAGGTGAATGAAGTGACAATGATAATGTTATGCCTAACTTTTCTTTTGCAAGTTCGTTTATTTTGGGCACGATACCGCAAGTAGAAAGCGATATATTACGCATAGAAATATTTAAACCCTTTTCAGATGATACAAGTTTAAGAAATTTTAATACGTTATCGTAATTATCAAGAGGTTCGCCACTTCCCATAAGAACAATATTTGTAACACCTCTTGTGTCATCGCTTTTATTATCTCTGTTTGCAGCAATAACCTGCCCTAAAATTTCGCCTGAAGATAAATTTCTTACAAGACCGCCTATTGTGGAAGCACAGAAAGCACAACCCATTCTGCAACCAACCTGCGTTGAAACACACAACGTATTGCCGTACTTATATTTCATTAAAACGCCTTCAATTATATTGCCGTCATCAAGCTTATATAAATACTTTATTGTGCCATCAATTTGCGAAACAAATTTTTGATAAATTTCAACACCGCCAACAGAATAATTATTTTCCACAAGATAATTTCTTAATTCTTTAGGAATATTTATATTTTCTAAAAATTTACCTGCTTGCAGACCTGAATATAATTGTTCTGCTCTGTATTTAGGTTGTCCTATAGAAGAAACAAGCTGTTGTATTTCTTCAAAATTCATATCTAAAAGTTTCAAATTCTTTTCATCCTTGCAATAAAAAATCCATCTGTATTATCTTTATGTGGATACAACTGTAAAAATCCTTTTTTCATATCTCTGTTATTCTCAAATTTTTCAGAAAATAGCCCTTCCAATGAACAAAGTTCAAAATCAGAATTATTTTTCAAAAACTCGTTAACCACATCTATATTTTCTTTTTTTCGCACCGTACACGTACTATATACAAGTATGCCGCCTTTTTTAACGCATTTTGATGCATTTGATAAAATTTTACGTTGCATTTTTTCAAGTTCAGAAAAGCCCTCAGCCGTTACTGTATTTTTTATTTCAGGCTTTTGACCTGTAACACCCATACCACTACAAGGTACATCAACAAGGACCTTATCAAAAAGTCCATCGTAAGAATTAAGCATATCAAATGCTTCAGCCTTAATTAATTTTTCATATCCGCATCTTAAAGCATTATTTTTAATAAGTTCAACACGATGAGCGTGCTTATCAAAAGCAAGAATACTTCCTTCTTTTAAAAGAGAAGCAATATAAACTGTTTTTCCGCCCGGCGCCGCACAACAATCAAGTACGGCATCACCTTTCTCCAAAGAAAGTGCTTTTACTGCCGCCATTGAAGCTTCACTTTGAACTGAACAAATACCTGTATCAAGATATTTAGGTTCGCCTGAAATATAAAAACATTCGTCAAAATATAAACTATCAGTTCCGTTTAACTCTGCTTTTATTTGATTTACATCTGCTTTGTTTTTATCAACACGAACACAAGTTTTATGACCTTCCTCATAGGATAGAAAAGCCTCTGCTTCATTAAAACCAAGTTCATCAATCAACTCTTTTACAAAAAATGCAGGATAACTGTATTTTACAGACAAATATTCAATTTTATTCTTTGGATATTGAATATTTTCTTTGTTCCTTGATATATTTCGTAAAACACCATTTATATAGCCTTTAAGCATACCCTTGCCTATTCTTTGTGCAATATCCACACTTGTTGATACTGCCGCATTATCAGGCACTTTATCCATATAAATAAGTTGATATACACCCATACGCAAAATAGTTTTTACTTTTGAATTTATTTTGCCTTTTGCGTAAAGCGAAATAATGTAATCGAGATTAATAAGTTTATCCAAAACACCATAAACAAGTGCACAAATAAATGCCTTATCGCGACTTTCAAATTCCTTTAAAGAATTTTTCAGCGTAAGATTTGCATATTTTTTATTCTGTATAATATCATCAAGCAAATAAAACGCCTGAAGTCTTGCTTTATCTTCACTCATTTGTCAATTTATCAGCCTTTAATTTATTTCCTACGAAAAACGTTTTCGCGTCCATCGCTTTTTTGCCCGAAAGTTGAAGCACATCAATAGAAATAACACCGTCACCACATTTTACTTTCAGACCGTTTTTACTGTCAGCAGAAATTATTGTACCGACGGATGCATTTGATTTCTCATCAAGAACAGAAACTGCATACACTTTTATAATATCATCCTGACACTTTGTCCAGGCAACCGGCCAAGGATTAAGACCTCTTACAAGATTTTTAATTTCCTTTGCGGTTTTAGAAAAATCAATTTCGCCCATAGCTTTATCAAGCATTGGATAATGTGTTGCTTGACTATGGTCCTGTGGAGTGCGAACAATTTCGCCCTTTTCAACTAATTTAACAGTTTCAATAAGCGTTTCCGCGCCTAAAACTGCAAGTCTGTCAAACAACTCGCCTGCTGTTTCATTTTCACTGATACAAAGCTCTTTTTGCATAACAATATCACCGCAATCAACACCGATATCAGTATACATTGTAGTAATACCCGTTTTTTCTTCACCGTTAATAACTGCCCATTGAATTGGTGAAGAGCCTCTGTATTTAGGTAAAAGTGATCCGTGGACGTTTATACAACCAAGAGGTGCGGATTCAAGGTTTTCTTTAGATAAAATCTGACCAAATGCCGCCGTAATCATAAGATCAGGTTTAAGATCTCTTAATATTTTTGCATTTTCTTCCGTTTTGATTCTATCAGGCTGATAAACGGGAATATTCTGCGAAAGCGCGTATTCTTTGACGGGAGAAAACTGCACCTTATTTCCTCTACCCTTTGGTCTATCAGGTTGAGTAAATACCGCTTTAACGTTGTATCCATTTTCAACAAGTGCCTTTAAAGACGGAACAGCAAAATCAGGTGTTCCTAAAAAAACTATATCAATCATCTCTGCCACATCCCGTTGCTTTATCAACAAACAATATGCCGTCAAGATGGTCTGTTTCGTGACAGAAAATCGTTGCAACAAAATCCTGCGCCTTATATTCCATTAAATTACCGTCACGATCAAAACCTTGAACGGTAACTTTTTTAGGTCTGTCAACGTGACCTCTTACACCGGGTACACTAAGACAACCTTCAAGGCTATCCTGATGACCACTCTGCTTTGTAATAACGGGATTAATAAGTTCAAGAATCTCATCGCCCGTGTCAACAATAATTACACGTCTTAATATGCCAACCTGTGGTGCCGCAAGACCTACGCCCTGAGCAACAGCCAAGGTTTCTTTCATATCATCAAGTAAAGTAATTATTTTATCGTCAATTACTTCAACCTCACGACATTTTTTCCTTAAAAGAGGTTCAGTATCTTTTAAAATATTTCTTATTGCCATAAAAATTCACCTCAAAATAAACTAACGGGATTAATTTGTATATCGCAATATAAATCTTTTGAAGCAATCCCGTTAATTGCATCAAAAATACTATCTATAACATTTTCAAGTCCATCAAACTCTTTTATTTTAACTAAAATCTGATGGCGATACATTTCTTGTATTCTGCCAATAGGCGCCTGTGAGCGTTCAGAATATAGCACTTTATCTTTTATAGGCGCAAGCAATGCTCTGATTTTATCATAGGCCTCCAATGAGCCATTATATGCCTTCTCGGCATTTTCAGAAACGTATAAAATTCTGACAATTTTTGAAAAAGGCGGATACCACATTGCTTTGCGTTGCTCGATTTCTTTTTCATAAAAACCAATATAATCGTGCTTTTGGGCACATTCAATAACAAAATGCTGCGGCACATACGTTTGAACAATAACTTTTCCTTGTGCATCAGCTCTTCCCGCACGTCCTGAAACCTGCGTAATCAAAGAAAACGTGCGTTCTCGGCTTTTATAATCGGGCATTCTTAACATACCGTCAGCCGCAATCACACCAACTAACGTTACATTAGGAAAATCGTGTCCTTTCGCAATCATTTGCGTACCAATTAATGCACTTGCGCTACCATCGGACAGTTGCTTTAACAAATGATAATGCGCATCTTTGCCGCGTGTTGTATCGACGTCCATACGGACGGTTTTCTTATCAGGAAAAAGTTTCAAAAATTCTTCCTCAACCTTTTGTGTACCTGCGCCAAACTGCTTTATAAACTTGCTTCCGCAATACGGACAGACCTTTGGCATTGGAATTTCATAGCCGCAATAGTGACATCTAAGCTTGTCCACATTGCTGTGATACGTTAATGATACGTCACAATTTTCACAAGAAATAGTTTCACCGCAAGCCCTGCACATAACAAAGCTTGAATATCCGCGACGATTAAGAAACAACATAATCTGCTGGTCATTAACAAGGGCATCACACATACCCATATATAGCTTTTCTGAAAAAATTGTTCTATTACCCTTTGAAAATTCGTCAGTCATATCAACAACTTCAACAGGTGGCATTTCCTTACCATTTGCGCGTTTTGGCATTTCAAGCAATTTAAAAGCGCCCTGACGCATTTTATAATATCTGTTGACAGATGGTGTTGCACTGCCAAGAATTACAGGACAAGAATTATATTCACCGCGTTTAAGTGCAACTTCTATAGCATCATAACGCGGATGTGTTTCTGATATATACGAACCTTCGTGTTCTTCATCAACAATAATTATGCCGATATTTTTTAATGGCGCAAAAATTGCCGACCTTGCACCAATAACAATTTGTGCATCGCCTGATAAAATTCTTTTCCATTCATCATACCTTTCGCCTGCACCAAGCGCGCTATGAAGAATAGCAACACCCTCGCCTAATTTTTTTCTAAAATTAAGCACCATCTGTGGCGTAAGCGATATTTCAGGCACAAGAACAACTGCCGTTTTGCCAGATGCAACAATTTTATTTATTGCCTGCATATAAACTTCAGTTTTTCCGCTACCTGTAACACCGTGCAAAAGAAACGGTGTAAAAGAGTTCTGACTTTCAAGAATTTCATTCAGAACTTCACTTTGCTTGCGATTAAGTTGAAGCCAAGGTGCGCGTTCAGGCGCAATATCTAAATACGGCGACCTTACAGCCTCCTCATTGTAAACAGAAACCACTCCCTCTGCTACAAGCTTTTTAAGAGGTTCGTAACAGTTGCCGACAATGTGATTTAACCTTGATTTTTCCATATCGCCATATTCGGAAAGTACAGAAATAATCCTGTGCGCTTTAGTTCCGGGACGCAAAGAGCCCAAAACCACATTAGTCTGCTCTACTGAAGCAGACAATTTTACCATTTGAATATATTTAGTTTTAACTTTTCCACCACGAACTTCAGATGGAATAAAAAGTCTCAGCGCATCTGCCATTGTGGTGTGATATTGCTTTTTTATCCAGGCAGCCAGACGAATTTGTTCTTCATTAACAACCTGCTGGCCATCAAGGCAAGAATATATAGACTTGATTTTTTCAGGAGGAACGTCCGTTTCGTCTGTTAAACTTATAACAATACCCTCTATATTTCCCTGCCTGCCAAATGGAACAAGTACCCTGAAACCTGCACAAACAGTTAATGTATCAGGAATCTGATATGTAAAAATTCTATCAACGTCCTGATTAAGAACGTCAACAATTACCGATGCATATCTCATTCTTTACCGGGAACAAGAATATCCTCTTCAAACTCCTCAAGCGCCTGAAGAACCGGTTTAAATTCTTCGTTACACTGTCCAAAATCAACAAGATTTCTTGCTCTTTTTGCAACAACTGATGAAAGTGCATATTTGCACGAAACTTTTTCTTCTGTTCTCTTACTTACTGGTTTATACATAATAAAAATCTCCTTTTATTTTATAATTTTTTCAATAATATCAGAATTACGGCTTACAAGACATTTTTCAGCCATAATAATTGACTCAATTTTTTCTACTGCGTTTTCAATGGTATCATTTACAACAATATAGTCATATTGCGGTGCCCTGTTCATTTCATTTTTTGCTTCATTGAATCGAACATCTATGAGCTCTTTACTTTCGCGTCCTCTGCCCACAAGTCTTGAATAAAGTTCATCAAGGCTCGGCGGTGCAAGAAAAATAAGGACACAAGTCCGATCGTGCCCATGT
>JAZROC010000011.1:0-2226 GCA_045648525.1 Clostridia bacterium | reverse complement strand
CAGTAAACCATAAACATTTCAGTATGTGGGATTTTTGTTTGAAAGCAGTCAGTAACAGCAAGACATTCGAACAAATATGCACCTGCACCAAAAAAGTATCCGATTGATTTGAACAAACTGTAAAATTGCGGAATCAAAAATGAAATTATAAACAACATTGCCGCTACGAGAACAAAAAAGTTTCTTAAAATTAATAAAATATAATCTATTATAGGATGTAGTCCGTGCGTTAATTCCTCCTTATCAGGAATTGTTGCATCAACCGTTTTCTTTAGTCCTTTTAAAAAATTTGACATATCTTTTCTCCTTTTATCATTCTTCTATAACATTTATGCAATTACTTATTACGTTCTCTATATTTTCAGGATAAATATTATCTTTTATTATCACACCATCAACTGACGTAAGATTTATGGCAGGCACGGAAATATCAGAAAAAACATTGTGCGATATTTCTATGTTTTTATGTATAATTTCATTAGTTAGCGCACCATTATGAGATGATGATGAAAAAATTGCACCTTTGCAATTATCGCCGCCCATAGCGCAAACGTTAGTAAATTTGCAGTTGCTAATTGAAATATTTTCAGCAGGTCCCATTTCGTACCATTTATTAATGTCAGGCGAAATTATTATTCCGGCAAGACCTAAATTTGAAATATTACAATTTTTAATTGTTACGTTGTCTGTCTGAATCAAAAATGCCCTTGCTCTGCCGCCATCAACTGTTACATTTTCTACATTCACTTTAGGCGACAAAGACTCATTTTCTGCAAAGTCACCTACAGAAACAGAACCTTCCATTATCTCTAACGTAATCTTCAAAAGACTACGTTTTTTTATTTTTGCTTTAGCGCAAATTGAAAAATCACTTTTATAGAACTTGATTATATCGCCAACTTTTGCCCAAGACGAACTAACAGAATGGTTATTGTATGCATAATTTAACGTTATTTCATTGCCATCAACAGAAGCAACTTTTGCGGCAGTAGAATGAACGTTTAAAGCATCATCACCCATACCATAAAATTTGCAATTTCTTACGTTAACTTCGCCACGCATACAGTTAATGAATATTCCATCAACGTTGCTTCCCCAGCGCCAAACTGCGTCTTCAGGCGGTGCAATAGTAACGTTACTAAAATTAAAGTTAGCGTTACCTTCACCACTCATTAAAAAAGCGGCGGCAGGTGATGAATAACTTTGAACGTTGTGTATTGTTAAATTTTCCGTTTCTTGTGCATAAAATTCAGGTGCAGTAGAAATATTAAAACGCACCACAGCTTCCGCACCTATATTACCAAACTCACCGCCTACGACATAAAATATATTTTCGTGAAGCCAACAATTATATTTCCCGTTTGCATAATAATCACCTATCGTCGCACCATTTTCGTCAAGTACTGCCACAGCTGATGCAATTTCTTTGCCTGTTATAGCAGGTTTTTCACTACTGTTCAAAAAACGTTGGTCAATTTCTATTGCTGTTACACCTATGTTTTTTTCAACGACTTTACCGCAAACTTGTGTATAATGGTAATAATCAAAGCGAAGCCCCTCTATTCGGATATTCTTACTATTATGAAGAGAAACTGTCATGCTATTGTGATAATTTTCTTCATTAATTTCTACCGTTGGGTCAAAAGATGTATTTATTATAACTGCATTATCACCATAAAACAACAGGGAATTTTTATAATTTATTTTAATACAGCCATTGTCTGATTCAAAATAATATTTATTGTTTGGAAAATATATAGCTGTACCTTCTGCACATGAATTAATTAATCTGTTCAATGCTTTTGTGTTTGCTTTTGCGCTGTCGAGAGAATTTGCAACGATACCATAATCAAGAATATTTATTGATTTCTTGCAATTTTCAACTGTAACCTCTGTAAGGTATTTCTCCTTTACACAAGCCGAAAACATAGATATAATTATCATCAAATTTATCAGCCAAATCAACGTTTTTTTCATAAAAACCTCGGTTTATTTAAAACAACATAAATCTTGTGTGTATTATACCATAAAAAACTTAAGCAATCAAGAGTGTGAATAAATAAAAAAACAAGTCTTTCGACTTGTCTCAGAGTGTAGACAAAGCAGGTTTTCTAACAAGTGGAAAATCTGCTTTTTTCTTTATGGGGATTGAGATACAGAAAATTTAATAAAACACCAAAGAAATCTCGTAAAAAGTCCGTATACCCCTGTCTTTTATCAAGTATT
>JAZROC010000010.1:0-9109 GCA_045648525.1 Clostridia bacterium | reverse complement strand
AGACGAAAAAGTTAAGACCTTTATGACTCCTCTTGATAAGCTTATCGTTGCAAAGGAAGGCACAACTCTTTCAGAAGCCAACGATATTATTTGGGATCATAAGTTAAACTCACTTCCCATCGTAAACGACGAAGGCAAACTTTGCTATTTCGTTTTCCGTAAGGACTATGAAACCCACAAAAACAACCCCAACGAAATTCTTGATGCCCAGAAGCGTTACATTGTTGGCGCAGGTATCAATACCCGTGACTATAAGGAGCGCGTTCCCGCTTTAGTTGAAGCAGGTGCTGACGTTTTATGTATTGACTCATCTGAAGGCTATTCAGAGTGGCAGAAGCTTGCCATCGACTTTATCCGTGAAAAGTATGGCGACAAGGTTAAGGTTGGCGCAGGCAACGTTGTTGTCGGTGAAGGCTTCCGCTTCCTTGCAGAGTGTGGTGCTGACTTTATTAAGGTTGGTATCGGGGGTGGTCCAATCTGCATTACCCGTGAAACAAAGGGTATCGGCAGAGGACAGGCAACTGCAGTTATTGACGTTTGCAAGGCAAGAGATGAATATTTTAAAGAAACAGGCATTTACGTTCCCGTTTGCTCTGACGGCGGTATCGTTCACGATCACCACATTACACTTGCTCTTGCAATGGGCGCAGATTTCGTAATGCTCGGCAGATATTTCGCTCGCTTTGAAGAAAGCCCCACTGCAAAGGTTAACGTTAACGGCACCTTGATGAAGGAATATTGGGGTGAAGGCTCAAACCGCGCAAGAAACTGGCAGAGATACGATTTAGGCGGCGCAGGCAAACTTTCCTTTGAAGAAGGTGTTGACTCCTACGTACCCTATGCAGGTCTTCTTTCCGATAACGTAAGAAAAACTCTGTCAAAGGTTAAGAGCACAATGTGCAACTGTGCCGCACTTACCATTCCCGAACTTCAGGAAAAAGCAAAGTTAACTCTCGTTTCCTCAGTAAGTATCGTTGAAGGCGGCGCACACGACGTTGTTTTGAAAACGAAATAAGTAAAAATAATGATACCCTGCAAGATTTTTGCAGGGTATTTTTTTGCCGATAACGTTATAAAAAAAGCTTTCCACATATGGCGGAAAGCGTTAAGTACAGCTTATACTGATGTGAATCTGCAGTTGCAGATTCTTCTCGTGTGTCCTTTTCGAACTGCCTCATAGTGCGAGAAAATTCGCAAATCAGGGGCGTGAGCGATTAACCGCGAGGGCGCTTACACACCCGTAAGTAACCGAACGGTTATATCGTTCACAACACGCAGTTGCGGATTCTTCTCGTGCTATGATTAATTCTGATTCTTGTAAGCGTTACATACTTCCGCCGTCTCGCCTATCATTTTAAGCTTACCCTTTTCTAACCAGAGGCAATGCTTACAAAGACGCTCAATCTGGTCAATGGAATGGGAAACTATAATAACTGTTGTTTCATCGTTAATCATACTGTTGATACGTTTTTCGCACTTTTCCTGAAAGCGAAAATCGCCAACGGCAAGAATTTCATCAACGATTAAAATATCGGGGCGGGTAATGGTTGCGATGGCGAAACCGATTCGGGCAACCATACCTGATGAATAGTTTTTCATAGGAGTATCCAAAAAGTCGTGCATTTCGGCAAACTCAACTATTTCATTGAACTTTTCATCCATAAATTTTTTGGAATAACCTAAAACGGAGCCGTTAAGGTAAATATTTTCGCGGGCAGTAAGGTCCATATCAAAACCTGCACCAAGCTCGATTAACGGTGCAATGGTGCCCTGTGTTTGAACAGAGCCCTTTGACGGAGCCAATATGCCTGAAATTAACTTAAGCATAGTGCTTTTGCCTGAACCGTTAAGACCTACAATACCGAAAACGTCACCCTTTTTAATATCAAAGCTGACACCGTTTACGGCAACGAAATCTTCAAACATAAGTTTTTTTGTAACGAAACGTAAGAAATACTCCTTAAGGCTTTCAAGTTTTTCCTTGCTCATATTGAAGTGCATTTCAACGTTTCTTACTTCAACTGCATTTTCTTTATTCACAAAAATCCACTCCTTAAATGTGAAGAATGAATCTCTTTTGCGTCTTTGAGAAAACAAAGGCGCCGAAAAGAAGCATACCAAATGATATTAAAACAGCGGTAAGTGTAAAGTTGGCATCGGGCACGTTGCCGTACATAACGACGCTTCTGAAAAACTCAACGTAATAATACATCGGGTTACACTTTACAATGTTCTGCAGTAAAAGGTTGTTATCAAGATAGCTCATAGGATAAATGATGGGTGTAAGATACATCCATACGGTTAAAAGCACACTGTAAAGGTGCTGAATATCCCTGAAAAATACCGTTAATGCGCTTAAAAGCAAGCTTACACCTATATTGAACACCATACAAAGCAATACGGGAACAGGTGCCAACAAAATGGTAAAATTCAAAAAGCCATCGAAAACGCCCTGCAAACACATAACCGCAATTACTGCAATAAGACTGAAGGCAAAGTTTACAAGAGCAAACAAGCATTTTTCCAGCGGGAAAATGTATTTAGGAATATACACCTTTTTAATAAGAGGTGCACCCATTAACACCGCACTCATAGAAAGGCTTGTTGATTCAGAGAAGAAATTCCATATACACCAGCCCACAATATAATAGGTGGAGAAATTGGGAATTTCAATTTTAAGAAGCACACCGAATACTTCTGAAATAACAAGCATAGTAAACAGTGGGTTAAGTATGCTCCACAACACGCCTAAAACTGAACGGCGGTATTTTAATTTAAAATCTTTACCTGCAAGATTAAACAGCAAAGGTGAATATTTTTTTAAATCGGTAAAAAAGTTCTTTTTTTCCATAAAACTCTCCCCTTACTCGTTTTTAAACGAGAAGTCCTCGTGGTGCAAAGTAAGATGAGGATTATAAAAGGGATCGCCCTTTTTAAGTTCCTTACCCCAACGCTTCTGGAATCTGTCAATTTCTGAATTAAAGCGTTTTATTTTTTCGGGTGTATCCTCTTGTCCGCGTGACTTTGATTCATGATGATATAATTCAGCATAAGGCGTAAACACGTTCAAATAACCTGCCTTGCGCAAGCGCATACACATATCAACGTCGTTAAACGCAACCTGGAATTTCTCGTCAATACCGTGCATTTCCTCAAAAACGTCAGAGGACATCATTACGCAGGCAAAGGTAACTGCCGAATAGTTCTGTGAAATCGCACCCCTTGACATATAGCCGTAGGTGCCCCTTGGGAAATACTTATGTGCATGCCCTGCAACACCGCCGATGCCGATAATAACACCTGCGTGCTGAATAGTATCATCAGGATAATAAAGCATTGCGCCAACTGCACCAACGTCTTTGCGCTGTGCAAACATAAGCATTTCTTCGATCCACGAAGGCGTAATAACTTCAACGTCGTTATTTAAAAGCAATACGTAATCGCCCTCGGCTTCAGTAAAGCCAAAGTTATTTATTGCCGAATAATTGAACTTGTCCTTCCAATAAGCAATTTTTACGTTAGAATATTTTTCCTCCAAATCCTTATAATATTCAAAGGTTGTATTCTGCGTACTGTTATTTTCAACGATTATAACTTCAAAATTCTTATAGGTTGACTTTTCAAAAATTGACTTTATACAAACGTCAAGCACGTCAACGCTGTCCTTGTTTGCAATTACGATTGAAACAAGGGGATTACCCTCAATTTCATACTTAATGCGATAAGTTGACGGAATTATTGCATCTTCAACAGTGCCTTTGAGCCCTACCCTTTCAAGATGGTCACTTATTGCCTTGTGCGCCGCATTGATGATATATGGCTTTGAGCCGATATCCTGCGCCGTTGAATTTTTATGACCGCGCCAGAAATAAAGAATTTCAGGCACGTGCACGATTTTTTCTGCCTGCTCAACCAGCCTTAAAATAAGGTCGTAGTCCTGCGAGCCGTCACATTCCTTTCTGAAACCGCCCGTCTTTTCAAGCAACGACTTTTTAAAGGTGGTAAGATGACAGATATAGTTATATGAACGCAACGTATCAATGGCAAAATCAGGCTTATAGTGAAGATTAACAAGGTCCTTTACGTTGCCGTTAAGGAAAGTAACCTCGTCGGTATAAATAAAGTCAGCATTTTTTTCTATTGCCTTTGCAACGAAATAAAGTGCCGAGGGATGAAGAAGGTCATCGTGGTCAAAAAGCGAAATATATTCGCCTGTTGCCATATCAATACAAGCGTTTGTGTTTTCCGAAATACCTAAATTCTTTTCGAGTTTTTTATAAACTATACGCTTGTCCTTTTTTGCTAATTCATTAACAACCTCGCCTACTTCTGTATGCAAATCATCACTGCCGTCAGCAAGGCAAAGCTCCCAGTTTTTATAGGTCTGATTTTCAACAGAGGCAATCATTTCCTTTAAAAAATCAATGGGCGTATTGTAAAGAGGTACCAGCACGCTGATTTTCGCGTTTTTCTCAAAAACAGTTTTTTCTTCCGTCTTTCTTCTTTCACGGCTTATTTCAAAGGAACAAACCTTTTTGTTTCTGCGTTTTTTTGCCTTAATCGTTGCAAAAAGTGCACGGGGACCGTTTCTAAAGAGAATTTTTAATGCTTTTACGGAATATCTTATAACCTTGACCTTTCTTAATAAATCTGCAGTTTTTCTTAATGGCAAGGTCATTTTCCACCAACGTGCATTGATAACACCGTTATACAAAGCCGCGTAGAATTCTACTTGATTTTTTGTCTGCATCTGCAGATTTTTCAAATCTTCATATTTCTTATTCAGTTTTTTATTTTCTTCCTCTAACTGAGCGATTTTCTTTTCTAAAACGTCAGTAGAATTGATTTCATTCATAAATTATCTCCTTAATAAGAGCACACTTTATCTGACTAATTATACCACAGAGCAAACAATAAGTCAAACAAAAGTCAAAATATAGCATTTTTTACACAAAAGAGTTGAATAAACTGAAAAAAAGTGTTATACTTTATTTATACTTATTCAAGAGGTGTTAGTAAATGGAATTTAAAGAAACTTTAACTACTCCTGTAAGCTATGAGTGCGACGTGCTTGTTGCAGGCGGTGGCTTTGGCGGTATTGCGGCGGCTTTGGCGGCGGCAAGAGAAAACAAAAAAGTTATTTTACTTGAAAGACAGTTTATGCTTGGCGGTTTAGGCACCGCAGGGCTTATTACTATATATCTTGCCCTTTGTGACGGATTTGGCAAGCAAGTTTCCTTCGGTTTGGCTGAAGAACTTTTAAAACTTTCCGTATCTCTTGGTTCAGAAGGCAATTTAGGTATTGACTGGTGGGGTGAAGAAAAGAAGCCTCATAATGAAAAAACTATGCGTTACGAATCACGTTTTAACCCCCAACTTTTTGCCATTTTAGCAGAGAAAGCACTTCTTGATGCGGGTGTAAACGTACTTTACGGCACTTATGCGGTAAATACAATAGTTTCGGAAAACAAAATAGATGCAGTTATTATCGAAAACAAGACGGGCAGAACTGCAATAAAAGTAAAAAGCGTAGTTGATGCAACGGGTGATGCCGATATTGCTTACTTTGCAGGTGCACCTACGGAAACTTTCAAGCAAGGCAATATTCTTGCCGCATGGTATTATAGTTATTGCAAAAAAAACGGCTACACCCTTTGCCCCGTAGGCGTTTGTGATATTCCTGACGACCAAAAAACCGAAGAAAATAACGTTACGCCTTTAATACAGCGTCGCTTCACCGGCGTTGACGGTCAGGAGATTACCGAATATACACAATTATCACATCAGCATCTTCTCAAGCACCTTTTAGAAAGCCGAAAAGAAGCAGGCGAAGACCTTGTGCCCGTTACGATGGCTACCGTTCCGCAGTTAAGAATGACCAGAAAACTTGTGGGCGAATATTCCCTTCACGATAAGGAAATGCACACCTATTTTGAAGATTCTATCGGTATGGTTTCCGACTGGCGCAAGCGCGGTCCCGTATATGAAGTACCTTTCCGCACGCTCTATTGCAAAGAAATAAAAAATCTCGTTATGGCAGGCAGATGCACTTCGGTAACAGAATCAATGTGGGATATTATGCGAGTTATCCCCTGCTGTTCGGTTACAGGTGAGGCCGCAGGTGTTGCCGCCGCTATGACAGACGACTTTACTACCCTCGATATTTCCCTTTTACAGAAAAAACTTCAGGAAAAAGGTGTAGTAATTCACGAAAACGACTTGAAATAAGTAGCGATTTGTTATATAATATATAAGTATTTTACAGTAAGCAGGTGAAAATATGGCAAAAATCGGTTTTGATAATGAAAAATATTTAAAAATGCAGTCTGAGCATATTCAGGAGCGTATTGAAAAATTCAACGGCAAGCTTTATCTTGAGCTTGGCGGTAAGCTTTTCGACGATTTTCACGCATCCCGCGTACTGCCCGGTTTTGAGTCTGACAGTAAAATCAAGATGCTTCTTCACCTTAAAGAGTGCGCTGAAATTATTATAACCATAAATGCGGGAGATATTGAGCGCAATAAAATGCGCGGTGATCTGGGCATTTCCTACGATAACGACGTTATCCGTCTTATTGATGCATTCCGCGCTTTAGGTTTAACAGTTTCAAGCGTTGTTATGACCTGCTATACCGGTCAGTATTCTGCTGACATTTTTAAGAAAAAGCTTACAAACTACGGAGTGAAGGTTTATCTTCACTACCCCATCGTAGGCTATCCCAACAATATACCTTTGATAGTTTCTGAAGACGGTTATGGCAGAAACGAATTTATCGAAACCACCAAACCGTTGGTTATCGTTACTGCACCGGGACCGGGAAGCGGAAAGCTTGCAACCTGCCTTTCTCAGCTTTACCACGAGCATAAGCGCGGTATCAAAGCAGGTTACGCTAAATTTGAAACCTTCCCCGTTTGGAATCTGCCCTTAAAGCACCCCGTTAACCTTGCTTACGAAGCGGCAACGGCAGATTTAAACGACCTTAATATGATTGACCCATTCCACCTTGAAGCTTACGGCAAAATGACCGTCAACTATAACCGCGACGTTGAAGCATTCCCCCTTTTAAAAGCAATGCTTGAATCCATTTTAGGCGAAAGCCCCTATAATTCGCCAACTGATATGGGCGTTAATATGGCAGGCAAATGCATTTTTGACGATGAAGCGGTTTGTCAGGCTTCAAAAGAAGAAATCGTGCGCCGTTATTATAAGGTTAAATGCGATAAGGTTATGGGGCTTGTTTCCGAAAGTGCCGTAACGAAAATTGAATCCATTATGCAGCAGGCAGGCGTTTCAATTTCTGGCAGGAAGATTATTGGATTTCCAGTTAACAAAGCAAAGGAAGCCCCCAACCACGCAGTTGCAATCGAGCTTGTCGACGGCACCATTGTAACGGGCAAAACCAGTGAACTTTTAGGCTCCGTTTCCGCCGCACTTTTAAATGCAATGAAAATTATGGCAGGTATTGAAGACGAAGTTCCGTTAATTGCCCAAAGTTTTATTGAGCCAATAGTTAAATTAAAGCGCGAAACTTTCCGTTCATCAACTTCCCACTTAAATTCCAATGAAATGCTTATAGCACTTTCTTCAAGTGCCGTTGTTAACCCTCAGGCTTCAACTTCACTTGATACTATTGCAAGGCTTCGCGGCTGCGAGCTTCACTCATCGGTTATGCTTTGTTCTGCCGATGAAAAGGTTTTGAAGAAATTAGGTATCAACTACACCTGCGAACCTATCCCAAGAACAAAAAATACTTATTAATTAAGGTGAAGACAGTTGTCTACACCTTCCAAAAAACATAACGGAGTGGAAAAACCACTCCTTATATATTTTTTGAGACTCACGCGGCTACGAGCCCTTACGGGCGACTTGCCTTGCGCAAGGTGTTTTTTCACCGTACACACAAAAAAACTTTATTATTATATGATTGGTATTGTATGAATTGTAACCTCTGCCCCCGAAAATGTAATATTGACCGCAACGCCAATACCGGCTTCTGCGGTGTGAATGAAAATTTCAAAATTGCCCGCGCCGCCTTGCATTTTTGGGAAGAGCCTTGCGTTTCTTATAAAAACGGAAGCGGTACAATATTCTTTTCAGGTTGCAATATGGGTTGCGTTTTTTGCCAGAACGAAGATATTTCCCACAAAATTAAGGGGCAATACGTTACTGAAAAAAGGCTCATTGAGATTTTTTATGAGTTAAAAGAGCAGGGCGCCCACAATATAAATCTCGTAACTCCTACTCACTATACCGAAGCACTTGCAAAAATACTTGATAAATGCCCCTTGCCTGTTGTGTGGAACTCTTCAGCCTATGAAAATATAGAAAGTCTTAAACTTTTAAAAGGCAAAGTTGATGTTTTTTTGCCCGATTTTAAATACGGCGACGATACTATTTCTTTAAAATACTCAAAGGCAAAAGATTACACAGAAACCGCAAAAGCCGCCATACAAGAGATGTATGCACAAGTGGGCAGATATGAAATTGTTGACGGAGTAATAAAAAAAGGCGTCATTATCCGCCATTTGATACTTCCCGAAAATTTAGAAAATACTTATAAAGTCATTGATTGGGTTTCTTCGACCTTTAAAAAAGGTGAAGTTCTCTTTTCTTTAATGAGCCAGTACACCCCATACCGTCAATTACCTTTTCCTGAACTTAACCGCAGGTTAACAAAAAAGGAATACATTTTAGCGCGAAACTATATGCTGAAAAAAGGCTTGACCGACGGTTTTGTGCAAGAATTATCTTCAGCCAAAGAAGAATATACTCCCGCCTTTGACTTGACGGGAGTGTAATAAAACGACATTAGAGCGGGCGGATGATATCCGCCCCTACTTGTTTTTTGGTATTTTGCGGTTGCACGCAACCCGCAGTTTCAAGATTTTTTGTGTATTTACGCTCTAACCTGCAGAGTGCAAAAAAAACTTGAAAATCAGGGGCGCGAAGGTTAATCACGAAGGAGTTTACATAGCGGTAAATGACCGAGATTTTATATCACTTATGAGCCGCAGTTTCAGGATTTTTTGTGTATTTACGCTCTAACCTGCAGAGTGCAAAAAAACTTGAAAATCAGGGGCGCGAAGGTTAATCACGAAGGAGCTTACA
>JAZROC010000009.1:0-11916 GCA_045648525.1 Clostridia bacterium | reverse complement strand
TGGTGCAAACAACGTTGGTGCTTTGCCTGTAATCTGCCGAATGAGATTGTTAGTACGAACAATTTCGTTTTTACTTTGCTCCCGCGTTAACTTTGTATGTAATTTGTGATTATAGCCGTGATTGCCGATTTCATTGCCCGAATTGTATATTTTCATTACCGTTTCTTCATTTTTTGCCACCCAGCATCCACCTAAAAAGAAAGTCGCTTTTATGTTTTCTTTGTCAAAGAGTTTCAGATATTCCTCAACGTACTCCGCGCCTTCGTAAACGTTAATCATAAGTGACACGGTTTTTTCTTCCGTTTCGATTTTATATACGGGCGAATTATCCATTAAAAAGGCTTCAACGGTTGCCCCCTGCCCCAATGAATATCCACCGATTACAAAAAGCATTACCACGATTATCATATTGATTATTATTGTTTCTTTTATTTTCGACTGCATATTTTCCCCACCTCTTAAAAAGAATATATGCGCCCAAAAATAAAAAAGAACCGTCTTATAAAAGACGGTCAGAAATTGCAGTTATGTTTATATACTTCCGTTGAGTTTTCGATAGATGCAACGTTTTCCATTTGCACCATTTCGCCATAAATTTTTACGTTTTCAAGGGATACGCCTTTAGCGGAAGCAATTTTTAATGCATTGGTGCCACGGCGGGCAAGCATATCCTCATTTAATTCAGTATATTTATCTCCCATATATATCTCAACGTTGCGGATATTAAAATTCTCAACAACGCCATCCGTACCGTCAACAAGATTTACCATTGAGGATTCAGAACGGATATTTTCAAAGGTTATATTTTTTAAGAACGCTCCGTTTTTGGCAAAAGCCTCTATCGCTCTGCAAGTATCTACCGCAGATATGTTGGAAAAGTTTACGTCTTCAATATCAACTTTATCCAGCGGATTCATTGAATAAGCGGTGCAAAGTTGGGCAATAGCATAACTTTTGCTGACGGTTATATTTGAAATGCGGGCGTGCTTTATGGTGCCTCTGCCTACACCGATACGGAAAGCGCATACACCTGAATTTATTACGCAATTAGTTACCGTAACGTTTTCACAATGAATGTTCTTATTTTTAATTCTGTGCTCGCCTGCGCGGAGAGTTATTCCATCATCGCCCGTATCAATTATGCAATCAGAAACGGTAACGTTTCTTGATGCATCAATATCAATGCCGTCAGAATTAAGCATCCACATAGGATTTTTTACTCTTATTCCTCTTACAAAGACGTTTTCACAACCGTGAATGAAACAACACCAACAAGGTGAATCAACTATTGTAACGTCTGATATATGCACATTTGCACATTCGATAAAACATATAAGTTGACCGGGTCTTTTGTTAACTTCATCATTTACCTTGCTTATGCCCATATTCCAATGATAATACGTCCACGGTGCTTGGGGCGAAGGAATTTTTGTAACGAAGGCACAACAGTTTCCGTTAATTTTGCCAAGACCGGTTATAGCCGAATTTTCAATTTCGTGGGCAATAATTAAATGCTTGCCTACCCATTCTTCGTGCAAAATGCTAAAATTTTGTTCATAAGCATCAAGGTCGTTATAATCATCAAGATTATCTGAAGCAATAAGCTCTGCCCCCATTTCAAGATGAAGTTCAACGTTGCTTTTTAGCCAAATAGTTCCGCTTTTAAACTTGCCTTGAGGAATTACTACCCTTCCCCCACCTGCTTCTGCGCATTTATCTATCGCTTTTTGTATTGCTTCGGTATTAAGGGTAATACCGTCATTTACTGCGCCAAACTCAATAATGTTCATATCATTCTCCTAACTGCCAATTAATAGGCTCGCGATTATTTTTTATTAAAAATTCATTTGCTTTTGAGAAATGCTTGCACCCGAAAAAACCGTTATAGGCTGAAAGAGGACTTGGATGCGCACAAGTTAACACAAGATGCTTTTTGTTAGTAACAAGTATTTGTTTTGCCTTGGCATTTGCGCCCCATAACAAGAAAACGCAAGGTTCTGCATATTCGTTAACGAGCGAAATTACTCTATCCGTAAAATTTTCCCATCCTTTATTTTTATGGGAATTGGCATTGCCTGCCTGCACGGTAAGTACTGCATTAAGCATAAGCACACCATTTTTTGCCCACGAAGTTAGCTCTCCGTGTTCAGGTTGTGTTATCCCTAAATCGTCTTTCATCTCTTTATATATATTTTTCAGAGACGGCGGTGGCTCTATTCCCTTTTTTACGGAAAAGCATAAGCCGTGTGCCTGATTAGGTCCGTGATACGGGTCCTGCCCGATAATTACCACGCGCACATTTTCTAAAGGCGTATATTTGAGAGCATTAAAAATATCGTGCATATTAGGGTAAATAGTTCTTGAGAAATATTCTTTTTTCAAAAACTCTCTTAAATTAAGATAATACTCTTTATCAAATTCGCCTGTTAAATATTTATCCCAGTCATTACCGATGTTAACCATAGATTTTTTGTCCTTTTTTTGTTTATATTATAGCATAGGTTGAAGCGGATTACAATAAGAAAAAATCACTATTCAAGCGCTGGATATTATAAAATATTGCCGTACCGTATAATAAAAAAAGAACTTTTTTACAAAAGTTCTTTTTTGTTGGCAGGGGAGACGCGATTCGAACACGCAACCTACGGTTTTGGAGACCGCTACTCTACCGTTGAGCCACTCCCCTATATAAAGGGAACAAATTTCGTTCCCTTGTTTACTTGGGTAATTATACATCAAAGTAAAAAAATCGTCAAGCATTATTTTTAAGTTCAAGGTATTTATTTTCAGTTTCTTTTAAAATTTCTTCAAGTTCTAAAAGACGGTCCTCGTTATATTGTTCATAAACGAAATCTTCATACTGAAGATTATCAGGCAATTTATAATAAATTTTCATCCAGTCCTTAATTAAATCTCTGCCATAGGGCTGGGTTGAACCTGCATAGGTATCGTCTTTTAACTTCATCAAAGGAATACTTTCGCATGTTTCATCAAACTCATCGTAAAGTTTGCCCGTTACTTCAAGTATTTTATTGTTATATTGCTGTATCCTGTCGTTTTCCTTAAATCCGTTATAAATCTGAAGTGCTCCGGTTGCGCCCATAATTGTAAAGGCAAGAGTAACGCTTGCAATAGAAATTACAGCCTTTTTTCTGTCGAAAGATTCAAAAATTCCAAGGTATTCGTTAAACATTCGGCTTGTCACAACAACCAACGTCAAAACAAACATCATAAGACATCTGTCAGGGAAAATAGGTGCTATAAGACACGCTGCCTGTGATGCAAGAGAACCAAAAAACAGTGTCCAGATAAGAAAATCCTGCTTTCTTTTCGTTGAGAAAAGCCATATTGAAACGGTTACCGCCATAATAACAAGATATAACCATAACCAGCCTGAAACGCCCTGCACGTTATTGGCACTTACTGCCAATGAAAATACCGCAAAACCTCCGTTTAAACCAAGAAGCGAATATGTAAAAATATTCTTTTTCTTTTTTATTATGAGTATTGCCGCGCCAACCGCAACAAATGCAATAAGCATTACGGTTATAATATTGCCTGCTCTGAAAAGCGTTTTTGCAATAGTATCGCCACTATACAGAAGTTGTTTTGTAAAGGGAAGATTATAATATTCAGCGTGACTTCTCTGTCTTGAATCGTTTCCTATTGCATTTATAAGAATGTTACAGCCTGCAACGGAAGAAACAACCGGTGGAAATCCATATAAAAGCACGAGAGGATTTCTTCTTCTGAAGCACGCGTAAACGAGCATCGAAGCAGAAGCAATAACGGCAAAAATGCCTACCTGTTCCATTGACCAGCCTGCATATGCAAATAGCACCGTCGTAAAAGGAAGAAGCATTAATTTTGATATTGAAAGAGTCTTTTCACGCTTATCAAGAAGCATTATATACATAAGCCACGTGCCGATAAACACGTACAAAACGGGCACGGTATATAATATTGCCGCGCAATACCAATAAAAACCGCTTACAGCAATTTCTTTCCCCATCATACCAAACATTGAGCAGGTAAACACCGCAGCAACGGGCAAAAGTTTTGTTTTTTTGCCGTTTTGTGCAAAAAGAAAGGCGCACAAAAAAGTCAGAACAAGGGTAACTGCGTGGAATGCCTGTGCAAAGTCAAGCCCTTCTCTTAAAAGAAGAATAGACTGACCAAAACTTAAAATTCTGCCGCCCCACCTGTTATAATGTTGAATAAGATAGTGGACGAGCTGTTCCATAGTGAAGTTTTGTCCCCACATACCTTCTTCCCAATAAACGTAGCTTAATGTGGCATAACCGTAGTCATCGTGGCTTGGGAAAACGAGTGAATACTGACTAAACATAAATGCCCCAAAAAGCGCAAAGACGATAACAGCAAGTGACACCATAACCGCAGTAAAGACTATTTTCTTTTTTGACGTTGTTATTTCCTTGGTTTCTTTAACCTCTTCTGCCTTAATTAACTTTGTAATTTCAGACATTTTAGGAAGTTTAGGAAGTTTGGGTACTTTAGGAAGTTTGGGAATTTTGGGAAATTTAATCTTGGAAACCTTAATTTCAGGCAACTTGATTTTTTTGATTTCCGTCACCACGGTATCAAAGACGCTTGTTTTTTTATTATCAGTCTTATCCACTTCTTCATCATCAAAAAAATTGACAACCGGAGATTCTTCTTCAATAATATCATTTGTTTTTACATATTCAGCAGGTTCAGTATCTTCTTCAACTATTTCAGGTTCAGCCTGATATTCATCTTCAACTCTGGTATTAAAGATATCTGCTGCAGAAAACTCTTTAGCCATAAAAACCCATCCTAAATTTTAGTTTTATATATTCTACCACACTTACAGACAGATTTCAAGAGAAAATTAAAAGGAATGAGAAAAAACTCATTCCTTTTTTTATTTATTCAAGACCTTTTTCTGCGCCAAATTCCTTTAAAATATCAAGAGCGACTTGATCGGTAACTGTCCACTGCCCTATTTCCCGTTCATCGTCTTTAAGACGGTAAAGTATTAAAAGTGCTTCCTTCGCTTCTTCCCTATATTCAGGTACGTTTTGATACACGTCATATAAAGCAGGTACTCCGCTTAAACCTAAATTGCGTATGGTATAAACATCAATGGATTGCAATTTTTCTTGTTTATATGCATTTACGTTATAGCGTGCAACAAAATTTTCGGTATTGCCAAAGCCCAGAGTAAGTAACACGAGTGTTGCCGTAACAAGCATAATTTTTATGATAGGAATCTTTTTTATAAAGCACCTGAAAATTAAAGCAATAAATATAACTGCAAGAAAAACCATAAACGCGCTGGTTGAAATTCTTAAAACCGTCATACCAAAATAATTTATATAAATAAACATTTTTGCAATAGCGGTGCAAATAAGGAAAATTGTAAAAATTATTATAAAGGTACAGATTCCACCCACAGCTTTCGATGGTTTATTTTCTTTCTGCCTCGAGAAAATAAGCGAAAGATAAATTACAACAAAGTTAATACCAGCAATTGCACTCATTTCAAAAAATCCGCGACGTGCATACGACGAGGGAATAAATTCATTTGGCAGAATACCTTTAAATGCACTTACAAAGTAAGCAAGTTGCGAAAAAAGATACACAAGGTAAACTAACGCAAGGGCAGATAAAAAAGAAATAATATATACGTTTTCAATACCCTTTATCTCTTTTTTTGCAATTTCTCTTTTTTCATCCTTACACATTGAAAAACCGTAGGAAATTATTAAAGGCGAAAACCACAAGCCAAGAGCTATCTGCTTTGCAAGAGTGCCTACGTTTTCCACTATTTTATTAATAAGACCTTCAAATGCACTATCTGCCGAAACGAGCAAAGGAATTATAATGCACAAAAGCGGCAATGCCACAAGAATACCGATTAACACCTTACCGACACCGTTTATTTTTTCATTTTTAGCATCAAAGACAGAATACAATGTTTTTGAAAGTTTGCCAAAACTTTTACCGAAAACAGTTGAAAACGCATCGGCTATTATTGAAAGGTCGCCTTTATCCTCACGATAGCCTGAAAGCATATTAAACCACACAGTACTTTCAAAAAACATAACGATAAACAAGTAAAAATTTACACTGAAGTTATTTGAATATCCAAAGACGATTGCACTGATAACTGCAAGAATTCCCGAAACTGTACCAAACACAGTCATTTTATTTTCTTTTTTATGCAAAAAAATTGACATTACCGA
The DNA here is from genome assembly GCA_045648525.1 of Clostridia bacterium. GTDB lineage: Bacteria > Bacillota > Clostridia > Christensenellales > QALW01 > UMGS1322. Next base: position 5,686 of record JAZROC010000009.1, on the reverse strand, counting down.
AAAAAAGAAAAGATAACTGAAGGTGTAACCAATTTTAAAACCTCCCCACAGTGCAAATTTCACTGTGATAATGGAAGAAAGAACTAATAAAAGCAGAAAAATAATATCACGTTTTTCTAATAAATATTTTTCTTTTATGTTTTTTTGAATATTACCTTGCATTTCGCCATTCATCATAATTAACTTCCTCCTCGTCAATATATTCTAAAATATCGGCAGGCTGACAATTTAACGCTTTGCAAATATTATCAAGGGTAGAAAAACGTATTGCCTTTGCCTTGCCTGTTTTAAGTATAGAAATATTTGCCTGAGTAAGACCAATTTTTTCACCAAGCTCCAGTGACGACATTTTTCTTTTTGCAAGCATTATATCAAGATTAATAACTATCATTTAAAACCTCACACAGTTAAATCATTTTCGCGCTGAAGTTCAATTGCGCGTTGAATAACGTTTTTAACAACGCGAAGAATTATACCGAAAAAACCTGCCGCGGCGGAAATAAAAATAAATGTACGGCAGTAAATACTGCCAAGAAGCATTATAAATGCAACCAAGAAGCAACATATCGAGATTATTTTAAGGCTAATTACATTCTGTTTGCAGAAAGGATATTCCCTGAAAATTCTTTTTAGCATTGCCATAAGCGAAAGCACCGCAACAATACCGAAAAACGAGCAAGGATATAAGCACCACATAAAAGTATTATACTTAACCGAATTTTCTTGAATATTAAGCATCCCGAAAAACTCACTTAAATAAAAGGGTGCAAGAACACACGCAAGAACTATAAAAATTAGTATTAAAACACAAAAGATATACGAGAGAACTGTTGATTTTTTACTGTTCCACACAATTAAACACCTCCGATTTCTTTTTGATATTAGCATATAAATTATCGTTTGTCAATAATTATTTTCATTTTTTGGTAAAAAAATAATTCTCTTTCAACAAAGAGAACGTAAAAAACAAAAAGAAAAAAGACAGTCAAATGACTGTCTTTATTTGGTGGGTCATCGGGGGTTCGAACCCCGGACACCCTGATTAAGAGTCAGGTGCTCTGCCAGCTGAGCTAATAACCCACAAAAAAAATGGAGCGATAGACGAGATTCGAACTCGCGACATCCACCTTGGCAAGGTGGCACTCTACCAGCTGAGTTACTACCGCATTCCTTAAGAACGTTGTTATAATAACACAACTATAGAATTTTGTAAAGCACTTTTTTCACTTTTTTTGAAAAAATTTTTTAGAATAATTTTTTTGCCGTTACACAAACTATTTTTGAAGTTTTTTAAGGAGGTTTTTACTATGAAAAAGAATGAATCTATTTCCTGCACAATACACACCTGTAAGCACCATTCAAAGTGTGCAGACTATTGTACGTTAAGTCACATTAACGTAGGCACGCACGAAGCGAACCCTACAGTTGTTGAGTGCACAGACTGCCAATCATTTGAATATTGCTGTAATTAAAAAATGGGCGGATTTTTCCGCCCTTTAAATTTTTACAAAAAACATTCAGCCTTTGCACATATTGCAGATTTTTTATTACATTAGCCCCATTCCACAGATAACAATAAGTGCCGTTATTGTTACAAGCGTATCAATGGTTACACCATAAAACATAGGTCTGACACCTGCTTTTTTGAAATCTGAAATACTTGTGCCTAAACCAATTGCCGCCAGTGCAGTTACCATTAAAAATTTACTTGTATTTTTCATTATTCCGGATACTGTTGCAGGAATAAGATTTATACTGTTTAAAATAGCCAGAATCAGAAATCCGCATATGAACCACGGAATAATATTCATCATATTGACCTTTTGACCGCTATTTGCTACTTGCAGTTCTTTCTTTTTTACGCGTACACCTATATAAGCAAAAACCAACACGGTAGGTATAATTGCTATGGTACGCGTCAATTTAACCATTGTGGCAAAATCGCCTGCGGCTTCAGAAAAGGCATAGCCTGATGCAACAACACTTGCAGTATCGTTTACGGATGTTCCTGCCCAGATACCGAATGCAATATCTGACATTTGAAGTGCTTTACCCATAAGCGGATAAAGAGCAACCATAATCATATCAAAAATAAACGTCGATGACATTGCAAAGGCAACGTCTTTATCATCTGCATCAATTACAGGTGAAATTGCAGCAATGGCTGAACCACCGCAAATGCCTGTTCCTGCGGAAATCAGATTACTTAACTTCCAGTTAAGACCAAATATTTTGCCGATAAAATATCCGCCGCCGAAGCAAACGGCAAAGGTAAAAAGCATAACAAAGAAGGTCATTTTACCAACTGACATTATAGTTTCAACAGATATTGATGCGCCTAAAAAAATTATAGCGATTTTTAAAATTTTCTTTGATGAAAACTTAAGGGCAGGCTTTATCCAGGCAGGATGAAAAAAGCTATTTATAATAGTGCCCATAAATAAAGCGATTATTGATGCACCCAAAATTTCACCGGGGATTAAACGTTCTAACAAAATTGATATAATTGCTACGGAAAAACAAATACATAAACCGCAGAAAAATTTTCCATATTCTTTAATTTTCGGGTTCATAACTTAACACCTTTGATTTTTAATCTGACGTAATTAACTGATTTTTTCCAATAAAATACTTTTGCCTGCTTTTAAATCAAGTGAAGTTACTTTTTCTTTTGTAAAAGCATCAACTAAATTTGCAGGGAATGAATATTTGCCATCAACACACGTGTGCAGGAAGAAATAACTTTCATTTTCATAAACTACAGAATCGCAATCAAAATACGGCAATACTCCCCTATTTTTGCAAAATTCTCTTAAAGCATCAGTTGAAATATCATAATTAGTTTCATTAATTTCAAGGAACCCTTGAACTTGACTTTCACACTTATCCAAAAGTTCGGTGCGGATAGGTGCAAGGAAGATTATTGCATCGTAATTATCCTTTACGGTTTCAAAATCGGTCATCAAATAAATATCGTAAGGAACAGCCATTTTACCTAAATTACGACGAATTTCGTAGCAAACTTTTTTATGAACGTCTTTTTCATCAGGAATATACTTATATGCGTTTTCATCGGCAAATACTGCAACCTTAGCAGAACTTTTCAAGGATTTGTTCATACTTTCCTTTACAATTTTGTTTATATCTGCCATCAACGACATATATCCTTCATCATCATACCAATGTCCCCACATATCAAACCACCAGAAAGCGTGGCCGTGCAAGAGAGCTCTTGAAAAATGCAATTTAATAATTTCCTTTGTAATTTCAGGAGCAGGACCTCGCCACAACGGAGAACTGTAATAAGGTAAATCATTTGGCGCTCCTGAAAGATGCGTACGCGTATCGTTTTCAGCAAAATAAAGCTTTTTATGAAGTTTCAATGAATCAATAGGAAGCATATTCGCGTGGTCTTTCCCCACAGTACGTCCACGGTCGTATGAAACGGGTGAACAAATAAAATCAACGCTGTCGCTTTCAAGAATTAACTTAAGAGCGTGATGGCAGTTTGAACGTCTTACAAGTTCAAAGGTGTATCCGTAAAAAGCGCCAGCAACAAGTCCCGTCAATTCTTTTGCATACGCACAGAAATCACAGATGCTTTTTGCAACTATGTATGAAAGGTAGCCGTAATATTCTTCTTCAGTATTTTCGAGATTAAACTCTTTTATATACTCTAAAAATCTTTCCCTTGAGCGCTTACCTATTGAGCCTTTTTGATCAAAAGAAATCCATTCCTCTGTATTACCGCCTGCAAGCTGATAGCCGATAATATTGTTTTTATAGGGCATTTTCTCAACGTGGTCAATAAATTCCTTAAAAAAAACCTTAGTTTGCTCTGCCCACTTTTTTGAGGAAAAGCAAACGTGCTTTTCATCTCTGAAGCCGGTGTCGTTTAATTCGTCAGGATTTTCTTCATCCCACCATACCGGCAACGTCATATTAACACGAGGAAAAATATACGCATCGGGACACGCTTCTAAAATCTTTTTAACATCTTCATCAAAGTAAGAGAAATTGCTTTCGCCTTTTTTATCAAATATCCCCGGTCCGAAAGGAGGGATTCCCGTTACCGCATTTATGCCTCTTCCTGCAAAAAACACCGGCATTGAAAAAAGTTTGTAGCCCGCATCAGCAAAATCCTTATAACAGTTTTTATGGGTGTAATACGTTATGTATGCCGCACTTTCAATGGGTTTTCCGTTAACAAAAAGCGTAGGTACGCCATTTAACATACCTACGCTTGAAATAACTTTACTATCCATAGATATCCCTCCGACATATTCGTTATACCGATTATATCAAAGAAAAATTCCTGTGTCAATAAATTATTGATTTAGTTTTTACTTATTCTCTTCATATGCCTTGCGAACAGCCTTTGAAAGCTGGTCAGAACAACTTGTATTCTTAAATCCGCACGTTATGCCCTTTACTCTTTCTTCAATTTGTGAAACGGTCAAACCGTCAACAAGGGAAGAAATTGCTTTAAGGTTGCCATTGCAACCGCCAATAAACTTTACGTTTGTAATAACTTCATCGTCAATATCAAATTCAATTACACTTGAACAGGTTCCGTTAGTTTTATAACTGTATCTCATAAAAACACCTCATTAAAGCAAAGTAATGCCGTTTTCGTGGCAGATTTTTTTAGTTTCTTTATCCCACACCGATACCTGCACCTGACCGATATGTGCTTTTTGCAACAAAAGCATACAAAGCCTTGACTGACCGATGCCGCCGCCAATTGTAAGGGGCAATTCACCATTTAAAAGCATCTTGTGGAAAGGCATTGTTCTGCGGTGATTGCAGTTCTTTTTCTGAAGCTGTTCATCCAATGATTTTTCATCAACCCTTATGCCCATTGAAGAAATCTCCAACGCGCAACCCATAACCTCGTTCCAGAAAAGAATGTCGCCGTTTAATTTCCAATCATCGTAGTCGGGCGCTCTGCCATCGTGGGGTTTGCCTGATTTAAGATTATCGCCAATCTGCATCAAGAATACTGTGCCGTACTCTTTTGTAATTGCATTCTCTCTTTCCTTGCCTGTCATATCAGGATAAAGTTCCTCAAGCTCCTGCGTGGTTATAAACTTAACGTTGCGGTTAATGTTTACGTCAACTGTAGGAAATTCTTTTTTAATCATATCGGCAGTATCGCAGATTGCATCAACAATATCCTGAACGGTCTGCATCAGATATTCTTCATTTCTATCCTGACGAGTTATAACCTTTTCCCAGTCCCATTGGTCAACGTAAATAGAATGAAAATTATCTAAATCTTCATCCCTGCGAATAGCGTTCATATCAGTATAAAGACCGCAACCTGCAGAAAATTTATAATCGTGAAGCGCCATTCTTTTCCACTTTGCAAGAGAATGAACAACCTGCACCATTTCGCCTGTTGCTTTAACATCAAACTGAACTGCACGTTCAATGCCGTTAAGGTCATCATTAAGACCTGTTTCAGGCTGAACAAAAAGAGGTGCAGTTACGCGCTTTAAATTAAGCTTTTGGCACAGTTTTTGCTGAAAGAACTGTCTTAACATTCCAATAGCAAGCTGTGTCTGATAAATATCAAGTTTTTCAACGTATTTTTTAGGTAAAATAACTCGGTTCATAAAAATACCTCACCATAATTTTTACATCTAAAAAGTATAACATTTAAACGAAAAAAAGTCAATTATAA
>JAZROC010000008.1:0-1535 GCA_045648525.1 Clostridia bacterium | reverse complement strand
CGCGCGGTTACAATCACTCGGAAAAGGTGCAAAAACCGGCATTGCAGTAACTCTTATGGGTTTTGCGCCCGTTGCATACATAATCGGTGCAAGGGAGTGTGTTACGTAATAAGTTCTTGGATTATATAGCCGCCAATGCTTTTCGCTGTCAAAAAGCCGTGGTGCTTCCCAACTGTCGTCAGGCAAAGGCTCATATGGATTTCCTGAATGATTATATTCGCCTTCCGCATAAACTATTTTGCCTAAAGTACCACCGTCGGCAACTTTTTTCATTTCCTGATTAAAAAGCATATAGGGGTAATTTTCGGCAAGAGTATATGTTGCCTTGCTTTTTAAAACGGCTTCGACAAGTTTAACACCGTCTGCCATAGTAACGTTTGAAGTACACTCACTTAAAACGTGAATATCTTTTTCAAGGAGTCTTATGGCATATTCAGTATGCTCGTTAAAATAATTGGCAAGAAGAACTGCATCAAGACCTTTATGCTCAATAAAGGAATCAAAATTCTCATAATAACTTGCCATATTACCTAACTTTTTCTTTGCCCTTTCAAGCCGTTCTTCATTTTTTTCACAAATGGCAACAACCTGAGCATTATTAGCTAAAAAATGGTCAACGTAATAGGCACCGCGGGAAAAGCCAAAAATACCAATTCTGATTTTTTTCATTATCCAATCCTTTTAAATCTGCCAGGGCATTTTAAAAATTTCAATATCGGTAAAGTCAATATTAAGAGTTTTAAGAATATCGGGAACGAACAGTAACAAAACACCTATAAATGCAATTAAAACTGCAAGAAGTTCGCGTTTTGTGGGCTTTTTGTCGGTAAACAGACTTATTATTGCCGAAACGATAATGGTTCCGCCCGTAATAAAGGGGTACTGTGCCGATGCAGGCAGGAACAAAAGTGCTTCAATCATCAGAAGATTTGCTATTTTATTTAAAACCGTTCCACCGCCCATTGCAAGCACACTCTTAAAATTAAGCTTCTTCTTTTCGCCCTTAACGAACAAAATCATTACGCCTGACAAAGCAAGGGAAATTAATACCATAAGCACCGAATACCCTGCCGAAGATATCTTCTCCAAGCCTTCAAAACGGTTAGGCAGTGCCACGTATAATTTAGATATTACGCCACTCATACCGTTAAGCACGAATACACCGATATAGTATATGGTGCCCGACGTGCTTTTGCCGATATCCTTAACTACGAATAACGAGAAAATAATAACGATGAAACACAAAAGTTTAGTTAACGTCAACGCTTCACCGTGCAGAAGAATTCCTGATAAAAAAGGCAATACCATTCCGCCAAGCCTCATAAATAACGAATACATTGACAAATTTATTTTCCCCAGCGCCTTAAGGCCGCAATAGGTTAAAAAGAAACTGGTTATATTTGCGATAAAAGCCATTACAAAAGCATAATGCGAATACTCAAAAGCAACCTTCTGCGTCTGAATTATCTGAATGATAAACAACGCAACGAGGCTGAAAAGACCTCCGCCTATACGTGAAACAAGAGTATCCCTGA
>JAZROC010000007.1:0-5920 GCA_045648525.1 Clostridia bacterium | reverse complement strand
GGCCTCCGACTTGTATGAAAGTCAATTATTTTCATAAATCAATTTCTTTAATACCATTTTTATCAATTATACATCTTTTTGTGAAGCCAACATTTTTGGCAAGTCTTTCAGCTTCTTCAAAATAGCAAGTAAGATAGTTTTTATCGTGACAGTCGCTTGAAAAAATAATTTTTCCACCGTATTTTTTTATCATTTTTAAAATATTTTCTGAAGGATACGGTGTTGTCCTATACCCTCTTGCGATTGCGCCCGTATTAATTTCAAAGGGAACGTTGTGCTTTACAAGCTTTTTTACTGCATTTTCAGCATAAGAAAGATATTCTTCATTTTCCTGAATATTAAAACGTTCAAAGTTTTTTGAAAGCAAATCAAAATGTCCGATTATATCGCACTTCGTAACGTTATATACTTCAGAAACATTTTCAAAATACTCTTTTGCAAATTCATTGACGTTTCCTTTATAGACGTCTTTTACCAAAGCTGAAAATTCGTCAAAACTTCCGTCAACGGGATAAAAAGTTTTCCCTTTTATTATATAATGACTTGAACCAATTACATAATCAAAATTTGATACGTCGTCCTTTGAAATTATATCCTGCTCAATTCCGCAAAGAATAAGAATTTCTTCTTTATACTTTTCTTTTAATAAAGAAATATCATCAATATACTTTTTAGTTTTTTCAATGGTCATACAGTAGCTTGAATCACGATCGGTATGACCGTGCCCCGAAAAACCCAAAACGTTAAAATTAAGTTCAATAGCCCTTTGCACCATTTCTTCGGGCGAATTTTTGCCATCGCAATAAGTTGTATGTGTATGATAATTTTCCTTTATCATTGCATTTTTTCCTGTTTTACCTTATGGTCGATTATGTGGCGAGAACCAAGTTCCTTTTGGATATCTTTTACAGAAATACCCATATCAACCATCAAAACCATAACGTGATATGCTAAATCAGCTATTTCATAAATAGTTTCATTTTTATCGTCAGCTTTGCCACCGATAATAACTTCCGTAGATTCTTCACCTACTTTTTTAAGAATCTTATCTCTGCCTTTTGAGAAAAGATACGTGGTATATGAACCCTCTGGCATATCATTTTTTCTGCCTTCAAGCAAATTATAAAGACCCATTAACGAAAATTCTTCTTTATCTTCTGCCTGAAAAACCTCGTTATAGAAGCAGGAGTCACTACCTGTATGGCAAGCAGGACCTTCTTTTTCAACTACAACTGTCAACGCATCAAAATCGCAATCAGCAGTAATTGAAATAATATTCTGATAATTTCCGCTTGTTTCCCCTTTGCGCCATAATTCCTGACGACTTCTTGACCAGAAGCAAGTTTTGCCTTCTTTAATTGAAATTTCAAGGCTTTCTTTATTCATATAAGCAAGTGTTAAAACTTTTTTTGTATATGCATCAACAACTATTGCGGGAATAAGCCCTTTTTCATCAAATTTAAGTTTATTTATATCTAACATTTTTAAAGCCTCACTTCAATATTATTTTTCTTTAAGTCTTGTTTCAGGTCTTTAATATCAATCTCGCCAAAGTGGAATACTGATGCGGCAAGACCTGCGCTGATTTTAGGCACCTGATTAAACAAATCAATAAAATCTTGAGTTTTTCCTGCACCGCCTGATGCAATTACGGGAACATTTACAAGTTCGCAAATTTTTTGAAGCATTTCAATATCAAAGCCTTGTTTTACACCGTCAGTATCAATCGAATTTACAACAATTTCACCTGCGCCCATTTCACACCCTTGTTTTACCCATTGAAGTGCATCTAAACCGGTATTATCTCTGCCGCCACGGGCAAAAACCTTAAATGAACCATCGACACGCTTAATATCAGCAGATAAAACAACGCATTGGCTACCATAACGTTTTGCCGCTTCTTCTATGATTTTAGGATTTTTAATGGCTCCTGAATTAACACTTACTTTATCAGCTCCGCATTTTAAAACGCGGTCAAAATCCTCTAACGTATTTATTCCACCACCAACAGTTAAAGGAATAAATATGTTTTTTGCACACTCTTTTAAAATATCAGTAAAAATTTTTCTTCCGTCGCTTGATGCGGTTATATCGTAAAACACAAGCTCGTCCGCGCCTGACGAAGAATAAAATTTGCCAAGTTCAACAGGCGAAGAAACGTCTCGTAAGCCTTCAAAATTAACACCTTTAACAACTCTGCCGTCTCTTACGTCAAGGCAAGGAATAATTCTTTTTGTTATCATTCAGTTACCTCCAGAGCTTTTTTAAGGTCTATTGCTCCTGTATAATAAGCTTTACCGATTATTGCGCCATAAAGATTCATCTCATTTAAGGCTATGATATCATCAAGGGAATTCACGCCACCGGAAGCAACAATATCAATTTTATATTTTTGCGAAAGCTCCTTGTATAACTGACGATTTGTACCGAGCATTGTGCCGTCCTTTGAAATATCGGTACATATTACCGTTTTAACACCAAGGTTTTCTAACTTTTGGAAAAATTCGTCTGTTGTTACGTCTGCAGTTTCCGTCCAACCTTTAATTGCAATATTGCCATTTAAAATATCTGCGCCAACTGCAACACGTTCACCAAATTTTTTTACGGCATTTTGCAAGAAAACTGGATCTTTAACTGCGGCAGTACCTAATATTACACGCATAACACCTGCATCAAGATACTTTTCAACAGTTTCCATTGAACGCACACCACCACCGATTTCGGCTTTTAAACCTGATGTTTTTACAATTTTTTTTACTGTTTCAATGTTGGGTGTATCGCCATTTTTTGCCCCTTCAAGATCAACGATATGAATATATTCACACCCTGCATCCTTAAATTCCTTTGAAACTTCCCAAGGATTTTCTGAATACACGGTCATTTCTTCATATTTACCTTTAAAAAGGCGAACTGCTTTACCTTCATAAAGGTCTATTGCAGGAAAAATTAACATAAAAATACCTCACTTAATATAATCAGAATCAGATAGTTTCATTTTGAAGAAAAACAACTTATTGTTTTGCAAAATTCTTTAAAATCTTCAAACCAACTTCACCGCTTTTTTCGGGGTGGAACTGACAGCCGAAAACATTATCTTTCTGAACTGCGGCTGTAAACTCTATATCATAATCTGATGTTGCTATAATATTTTTCTTATCACATTCGGCAAAATAAGAATGAACAAAATAAACGTGGTCGCCATCAGAAAGCTCATTAAAAATAGGCGAATTATTATATAATTTAAGAGCATTCCAGCCTATTTGCGGTATGGCATATTCCTTTTTTATTTTTCCTTGAAAAGGAACTATTTTGCCTTCAATAAGACCTAATCCTTTGTGCTTGCCAAATTCATAACTTTCATCAAATAAAAGCTGCATACCAAGGCAAATGCCCATAATGGGCTTACCTTTTTTTACTTCGGAATACAAAACGTCAGCCATACCTGATGCGTTGAGTTTATTAATTGCATCACCGAAGGCACCAACACCCGGAAGAATTATTCTGTCAGCTTTGTCTATTATTTTTTTGTCCTGAGTTACTACGGCATCTTCACCGATATATGCAAATGAAGATTTTAAGGAAAACAAATTCCCTACACCGTAATCAATTATTGCTATCATTTATAAAACTCCTTTTGTGGAGGGAATTTCATTTTTAAACTCCTCGTTTATCTTAACCGCCTGTGCCATTGTACGCGCAAAGGATTTAAAAATACCTTCAATGATATGATGAGTATTTGTGCCTTCAAGCTTCTTTATGTGCAAGGTTAAGTTTGCGTGACGAACAAAGGCATAGAAAAATTCTTCAACAAGTTCAGTATCAAAATCACCTACGCGTTTTTGGGGCATTTTTACACCGAAATTAAGATATGCTCTGCCTGAAATGTCGACAGCAGTAAGAATAAGTGATTCATCCATTGGAAGAATCGTGCTACCGTAACGGTAAATACCTGCCATATCACCTAAACATTCAGAAAATGCTTTACCTAAACAAATTGCAATATCTTCTGCCGTATGGTGATAATCAACAAAGGTATCACCGATACAAGTAACGTCCAGATCAAACCTGCCGTGTTTTGCAAAAAGCGTAAGCATATGGTCTAAAAAACCACAGCCTGTACTAATTTCGCCTTCACCTTTTCCATCAAGGTTAAGTTTTAAAGTGATATCTGTTTCTTTTGTTTTTCTTTTAATATATGAATTTCTCATTTTTCCTCCAGAATTTCAGAAATTGCTTTGACTAAAGCATACATTTCATCTAACGTGCCGATTGTTATTCGGTTAAAATCTTTTATTCTTTCGCTTGTAAAATGTCTTACTAAAATACCCTTATCCTTTAATTTAAGGTAGAGGTCTTCACCTGAAATCTTTTCGTGCTTTGCAAAAATAAAGTTTGCATCAGACGGCAAAACGTCAAAGCCTAAAAGTTTAAGTTCTTTTACCGTACATTCCCTATTTGCAATTATTGTTTTGCAGTTACTCATATAATATTCGTTATCCATAAGCGATGCGATGCCCGCAATCTGTGTAAGTCGGTTTACGTTATAGGGATTTGTTGAATATTTGATTTTTTCAAGGTCGGCAATTATTTCTTTTGATGCGAAAGCATAACCAAGCCTTGCACCCGCCATAGAACGCGATTTTGAATAGGTACGCACAACAAGAAGATTGTTGTACTTTTCAATTAACGGTAAAACTGTTGTGCCACCGAAATCAACGTAAGCTTCATCTATTAAAACAACGTTTTCCGAATTTGTTTTAATGATTTCTTCAATTTTATCAATTTCTAAAGAAATACCTGTGGGAGCATTGGGATTAGCTATAACGATAAACTTATTTATACTTAAAAACTTTTCATAAGGAATGGTAAAATCATCTTTTAAAGGAATGATATTTGCATCAACATTATATAAATCTGCAAAAACCTTATAAAAGCCATAAGTTATATCGTTAAAAACTGCGCCATTTTCACCGTAAGCCATAAAAGCAAAATTAAGAATTTCGTCAGAACCGTTTGAAACAAAAACGTTTTCAGACTTAACACCGTAAGTTTTTGCAAGTTCTTCCTTTAAAACCTTGCTTTCAGGGTCTGAATACAATTTTAAATTTTTAACAGCATCACTGTTAACACATTCAACAACAACGCCTGACGGTGGAAACGGCGATTCATTTGTATTTAACTTAATATATTTTTTATCCTGCGGCTGTTCTCCGGGAGTATATTCTTTTAAAGAATCATATTTGTTTGATATAAATTTACTCATTTTCTTGTCCTTATAACTGCGCTGTTTGCGTGGGCGCCCAAACCTTCCTTATTAGCAAAATAATAAACGTCTTCAGCAACTTTTTCAAGGGCTGACTTTGTATAATAAGAGTACTGCATTGTTTTAACAAAATCCTCAACCGAAAGAGGACTTGAAAATCTTGCAGTTCCGCTTGTTGGAAGTGTATGGTTAGGGCCTGCAAAATAATCACCTAAAGCTTCGGGACAGTATCTTCCCATAAACACACTGCCAGCGTGCTTGACACTATCAAGAAGACTGAATGGGTCATCAACGCAAAGCTCAAGATGTTCAGGTGCGATTTCGTTAGCAATATCAATAGCATATTTAATATCAGGTGCAACAATAATTTTTCCGTTATTATCAATTGATGCGCGTGCAATTTCCTGACGTTGAAGTTTTGCAAGTTGAATTTCAATTTCGTCCTGAACCTTTTTGGCAAGTTCTTCACTTTCAGTTACCAGTACCGCGCTTGCGTTTTTATCGTGTTCGGCTTGTGAAAGAAGGTCTGCCGCAACGTATGAAGCATTGCTTTTGCCGTCGGCAACAACGAGAATTTCACTGGGACCTGCAATCATATCAATATCGACCATACCGTAAACCTGACGCTTTGCTTCAGCAACAAAAGCATTGCCGGGA
>JAZROC010000006.1:0-2804 GCA_045648525.1 Clostridia bacterium | reverse complement strand
CCCGTAAGTGCCCAGGCCTTATCGTACTTCTTCTGCTGGCCGTAATCAAGCGAAACAGGTTCCATCATCTGACCCATTGTACCGTCTGCAAGAAGCATTGCAGGAACACGATATTTTTCAGAAATATCAAAAGCCTTTATTGTAAGGTCAGCCATTTCCTGAACCGAAGCAGGTGCAAGAACGATTAAGTGATAGTCACCGTGTCCGCCACCCTTTGTTGCCTGAAAATAGTCTGACTGTGAAGGCTGAATACCACCTAAACCAGGGCCACCGCGCTGTACGTTAACGATTAACGCAGGAAGGTCGGCACCTGCAATATAAGAAATGCCTTCTTGTTTAAGTGAAACACCGGGGCTTGAAGATGAAGTCATAACTCTGAAGCCTGCGCCTGCAACACCGTAAACCATATTAATTGCAGAAATTTCACTTTCAGCCTGAAGAAAAGTTCCTCCAATTTTGGGCATACGTTTTGCCATATAAGCGGCAATTTCTGTCTGAGGAGTAATGGGATAACCAAAATAATGACGGCAACCTGCTTTGATAGCAGCTTCAGCGATAGCCTCATTACCTTTCATTAAAACTTTTTCTGCCATTTTATTCACCTCATTTTTCAACGGTAATTACACAATCAGGGCACATTGTTGCACAAAATGCGCAACCGATGCAACTTTCCTGATCAGTAATTTCAGCCGGAGAATGTCCTTTCGCATTTAATTTGTCTTTTGCCAAAGCAACTATTTTTTTAGGACAAGCATCAACACAAAGACCGCAACCTTTGCAAGCGTCCGTTTTAAATGTAACTTTTGCCATATTAAATCTCCTTTATATCGTAATACTTCTCCTGTAAAACAAGAGGAAGTTTTTTTGTAACATCAACCTCAATATTTTCCATAACTGAATTGTAGATTATGGGCAAATTCGATAATTGAGAAAGTTTTTCAGCTTCTTTTACGGAAGTTAAGATGTCTTCTTTTGTAGTAACTTCGCCAATATTTGAATTGTTTATAATAGCGGTAAAAGGAATTTTGCAAGCCACTTCGATTTCTTTAATTACTTCAAGAGCTTCTTCAGCAGTTCTTGTCAAAGGTCTGAAGCAATTAAAAACGTAGCACATTTCAAAATTGTTTTCTTCTTTGATATAGGGTGCATATCTACCTAAAGCATAGGCACCACGGTCATCGCCGCCAACGTCAATAACGCCATAAAATTCTTTTTGTTGAAAAAGACCGTAAGCCTCTTGCGGAAGCGCAGGTAAATCAACGTTAGAATTAGCAAAAGTAGGCGAAATAAGTTCAATACCAGCTTTTTCAAGAACTGTAGCACTGTCTTTTGTCCTGAAATATGGATTTACTATGTCAAGGTCAGCAATTTTAACCTTTAAACCGTCATTTTTCATTTTTAATGCAAGGTTTACGGCAACGTTTGTTTTACCGCTACCGTAATGACCTGCGATAATATATAATCTTTTATAATCAGCCATTGCAAACTTTAACAATCCAGTTATACTTATCTTCTACCTTGCCCCACTGAATGCCTGTAAGGTTATCGTAAAGTTTTTGTGTAACTTCGCCAATAAGGTTGTTAGAAACAGTATATGCTGTGCCCTTATAGAAAAGCTGACCAATGGGAGAAACAACAGCCGCGGTACCTGTTCCCCATGCTTCTTCAAGCTTACCGTTTGCAGCAGCTTCAAAAAGCTCATCAACTGAGAAAAGACGTTCTTCAACTTCATAGCCCCAGTCTTTAAGAAGCTCGATACAAGATTTTCTTGTGATGCCGGGAAGAACTGAACCTGTTAATTCAGGGGTAACGATTTTACCGTCAACCTTGAACATAACGTTCATACTGCCAACTTCTTCAATATACTTTCTATGTACACCGTCAAGCCAAAGAACCTGAGTATAACCTGCTTCTTCTGCCTTCTGACCTGCACGTAAACTTGCTGCGTAGTTACCGCCGCATTTAGCATAGCCTGTACCACCCTTAACAGCACGAACGTCAGTTGATTCGATAGCGATTTTAACGGGGTTAATGCCTTCTGCATAGTAAGCACCAACAGGTGAGCAGATAACAACGAAGGTTGCATTATGAACTGCGTGTACGCCAAGGTGAGGATCGTTACCGAAAAGATAAGGACGAAGGTAAAGCGAAGTGCCTTCTGCCTTGGGTACCCAATCCTTTTCCAGTTCAACAATGGTCTTTAAGATCTCAAGACAGCCTTCTTCATCAAGTTGAGGTAAGCAAAGACGTTCAGCAGAATTATTAAGACGCTTAATGTTCTCCATAGGTCTGAAAAGAACGATATCGTTATCAGCATTGCGATAAGCCTTCATGCCTTCAAAAATTTCAGCACCGTAGTGAAGAACTGTTGATGCAGGATGGATAGGAAGAGGTCCAAAAGGAACTATTCTGCCGTTATACCAGCCTTTTTCATCCGAATAATCCATAATAAACATATGGTCGGTAAATACTTTACCAAAGCCGAGCTTTGATTCATCTGTAGGATGTGCCTTAGGGGCAGTTGTTTTTGTTATTGAAATTTCGTACTTCATAAAAACACACTCCAATTATAATTTATTTCTTTGAATTTTGCCGCTTGTTGTTTTGGGAAGCTCATCTCTGAAAACAACAACACGGGGATATTTATAAGGTGCGGTACGCTGTTTAACATACTCCTGAATTTCTTTCTTCAATTCATCAGTACCAACTGTACCCTTTGTTAAAACGATGCTTGCTTTAACTACCTGACCACGAACCTCATCAGGCTCAGCCGAAACGCCACATTCAAGAACATAAGGAAGTTC
>JAZROC010000005.1:0-2215 GCA_045648525.1 Clostridia bacterium | reverse complement strand
CTTCCGTAAAATTGGGCACAATAATATCGGCTTTCTTACAAAGCTTTTTCATTGTTTTGGGAAAATCTTTATCAAAGCCCGAATAAAGCTTGCCGTGGTCGCCCATTACGGGGTCAACAAGGGTAAGCGCTTTAAAATCGTCAATAAATTCAGATACAATATCAACCTGCTGCTTTGAGCCAAGGTAAGCCGAATATATGCCGTCAAATTTAAAATTCTGTTTTTTAAATTGTTCGGTAATAGGCTTTATCTGGTCTGTAAGGTCGCAAAAAGAAAAGGAATCAAAAGCAGTATGGTTGGATAAAAGAGCAGTGGGGATAGGGCAGGCCTCAATACCCATTGCTGAAATAATGGGCAATGCTACGGTAAGTGAACATTTGCCAACGCAGGAGATATCCTGCAGTGTTACAATTCTTTTCATTATTCTTCAAAATCAAGGCATAATCTTGCCTTTGCAAAAGGACGGATAAAATTATCTGCAACAAAAACGTGGTCAGGATGTACCTGATAGCCTTTTAAAGCTTCTTCCGATACAAAGGAACTGTCAAGCATCATATCGGCATTTGATGATTTTAAGGGAACTATATTAAGTTTTATATCCACAAGTCCGTCAATTTTTCCCTTAAGTCCCTCAAGTTGAAGCTTGGCATCGTTTAAAACTTTTGCTCTTTCTTCGCCCTGAATTTCATCTTTTAATTGCCAAAGAATAACGTGTTTAACCATTTTTAAATCTCCTTATAAAATATATTATAATATATTATAACAGATAATACCGATATGTTAAAGCATTTTTTTTAAAAAGATGTTTTACAGTATTAACTTGTTGTGTTAAAATAGTAATATCAACTTGAAAAGGAAAAGAATTATGTTAAAACTTCTGAAATTTTTAGGTAAATATAAAAAGGAAACGGTGTTAGGTCCGCTTTTGAAAATGTGCGAAGCACTTTTTGAATTGTTTGTGCCGTTAGTTATTTCTGCATTAATTGATTTAGGCATAAACGGTGGAAGGGGAAGTGGCTTTATTTTAAAAATGAGCCTTATCCTCGTTGCCTTTGGTGTTGTGGGTCTTATATTTTCCGTTACCGCCCAGTATTTTGCCGCGAAGGCAGCAACAGGTGTGGTTAAGCACGTAAGATATAAGTTGTTTGAACATATTCAGAATTTAGGATATCCGGAAATAGACAGATTAGGCAAATCAACAATGATAACCCGTCTTACAAGTGACGTCAATCAGGTGCAAAATGGCATAAATCTTGCCTTAAGATTATTGTTGCGCTCACCATTTGTGGTTTTCGGCTCAATGATAATGGCTTTTACGGTAAACAAAGAGCTTGCAATGATATTTGTCGTTGTAATACCTGTCCTTGCAGTTGTTGTTTTTTCAATAATGCTTGTATCAATTCCTCTTTATAAAAAAGTGCAGAAGCGTCTTGATTCGGTTTTATTGTCAACAAGGGAAAACCTTTCAGGTGCCCGAGTTATCCGTGCTTTCTGCAGGGAAGACAACGAAGAAAAAAACTTTAAGGATAAAAACGACAAGTTGGTTGCAATGCAGGTGATTGTAGGCAGAATTTCTGCCCTTATGAACCCTCTTACCTACGTTATAATTAATCTTGCTATTGTATTTCTTATCTATAAAGGCGCAATAAGTGTTGAAGCAGGCATTATAAGTCAGGGCGCACTGGTGGCTCTTTATAACTATATGTCCCAGATTCTTGTTGAACTTATTAAACTTGCCAATTTAATTATAAATATTACACGCTCATTTGCCTGTGGTAACAGAATTCAGGCGGTGCTTGAAATTGAGCCAACACAGAAAAACGGTGATAATACGTCTGTTAATGAAAATGCTTCTGCAGTTGAGTTTGAGAATGTATCACTTATTTACGGTGATGACAGAGAGCCTTCAGTTGAAAACATTACGTTCAAAGCTGAAAAAGGTGAAACAATAGGAATCATCGGCGGTACAGGTTCAGGCAAAACAAGCCTTGTTAATATGATTCCGCGTTTTTATGATGCAACTGATGGAACCGTTAAGGTTTTCGGCACAGACGTAAAAGAGTGGGATTTTGATTCTTTACGTAATTTAATAGGTATTGTTCCGCAAAAGGCAGAACTTTTTAAGGGCACCATAAGGGAAAATCTTAAGTGGGGCAACAAAAACGCTACCGATGAAGAAATATTTATCGCATTGGAAAAAGCGCAGGCTCTTGAC
>JAZROC010000004.1:0-3099 GCA_045648525.1 Clostridia bacterium | reverse complement strand
CGGCGGCAAAGCAAAAGCCGTAACGTTCAGTTAAGATGATGGTGTTCAACAAGGCCGAAGACTTGCATCGAATTTTGATAAGTAAGGTATGAAAGGTACTTTTAACTTCTGTGCATATAATAACTTCTCCGAAGAAGAAATAGAAGAAATATTTCTTTCAAAAGGTCACGAAATTGCGGTACACGGCGCATTCCATAGGGCAAACGGAAATACAAGAGTTATTGAGGGCATAAGAGACGTTCTTGATTGCCGACTTGACCTTGAAAAGCGATGCAAAAGAATTATTCGCGGTATGGCTTATCCTGATACAGGCATAAGAGTTATGGGTAGCTTTGGTAGCTATGAGGGCATCAAAAACTATCTTAAAGAGCTTGATATCGTATATGCAAGAACTTTAGGCGGAGATAACGATGAATTTAAACTTCCCGAAGATTTCCACGCATGGATGCCTTCTGCACATCACGCAAACCCCAAAATTATGGAATATATTGATAAATTCCTTAAACTTGACCTTTCCACAAACGTTTATCATGCCCGTCGCTACCCTCGTCTTTTGTATATATGGGGGCACAGTTTCGAGTTTGATGGCAACAATAATTGGGAATTAATCGAAAATATTTGTCAAAAACTTGCTCATAACGATGAAATCTGGTATGCAACCAATATAGAAATCTACGAATACGTTGAAGCCTATAAAAGTCTTGTTTATAGCGCAGACGGACACCGTGTATATAATCCGACCTTAATTGATTTGTGGATGGACGTTGACGGAAAGTTGTATGCAATTAAATCAGGTGAAACTATTATTATTGAATAGAAAATCATAAAAAAAGAAGCTCTTTATCGAGCTTCTTTGCTTTTTAAATCTTTAACAGCCAATATAACACTTGCTGAAAGCACTATAACCGTTCCAAAAATATACATAAAACTGAATTCATTAAAAACTATTATACCTGCAACAACGCTTGTTATAGGCTCTAACGTGCTTAAAATCGAAGCGCGCTCACCACCAATAATAAATGTACCTTGTTGGAAAAGCACTACTGCGCCAACGTTAAGAATAACGGCAAAAAATACCGTTAAAAGCCATATGGACGGTGTTTGCGGGAATTTAAGACTGTCCGTTGAAAGACAGACTATAAGCATTGCAATACTGCTTACAAGAGCGATATAGAAGCTGAACAAAAATCCCGAAACTTCATTGTGTTTGAATTTTGAAATAAGCACGATATAAACTGCGTATGTTACACCTGAAGACAGAGCAAGAATCATACCTTTAATATCAAGTGCCTCTTTTGACGTGTTAAAAAACGAAACGCCTACTATACATAAAATTACGCTGATTACGTTGGTTAAATCAGCCTTCTTTTTAAAAAACAGTACGCCAAGAATAACTACAGCGGCAGGATAAATAAAGTGGAAAACCGTTGCTGCCCCTGAAGGCATAAAATTATAGGATAAAAACAGTAAAAGGGGAGTAAAGCAACAACCCATAATTGAGATAATTGATACGGTAGGCAATGACTTAATGGGAATTTTTAAAGTTTTTTTAGTCATTAATGAAAGAATTGCCAAAAAAGGCATTGCAAAAGCGTTTCTGAAAAATACAAGACTAATGGCATTTACACCGTCATTATAAATAAATTTCGCCATCATTGGCATTAAACCGAATATTACTGCGCTTAAAATTATAAAAATATATCCTTTTAGCTTCTGCATCTATGTTTCCT
Organism: Clostridia bacterium; assembly: GCA_045648525.1. Lineage (GTDB taxonomy): Bacteria > Bacillota > Clostridia > Christensenellales > QALW01 > UMGS1322. The sequence goes on along the minus strand of JAZROC010000004.1, from coordinate 1,369 downwards.
CTTAAAATATTGCTAAAACTTTCAAAACGAATGTAAATAAAAATACTGTCAAAGCTGAAAATAACGTAGTCCACACAACAAGCTGACCTGCAAGCGTTACGTCGTTGTTCATTTCCTGTACCATTGGCACACTTGAAACTGCCACAGGTGTTGCAAAAACGGCAACGAAAGCGGCAAAGTGCGCACCATTGAATTTTTCCTTAAATAATAACGCTATGCCTAATGCAATTAACGGCACAATAAATACACGCAAAGTTGTGCCAAAAATTATTTCTTTTTTCAATTCTTTTATAGCCGAAAATTCAAACTGGGCACCAAGTACAAGTAATGCCAAAGGTGTAGCCATATTGGAAAAATAAGAAAGCACCGTATATACCGGAGTATCGGAAAGTCGGAAACTTATATTTGCTTTTACAAGCAGAATACGTATGAAAAGGGCAATAAAACCTGCGAAAATACTTTGTATAAGCGGGTTTTTAATTACTCCCATAAAAATTTCTTTAAAATCAATCGTCTTTTTGTCGGACATAAATATTGTCAGACTAATAACTGCAAGCACGTTAAAAATGGGGATTGTTACCGCTGAAAGTAAAGCCGCAACGGTTACGCCTTCTTCACCGAATAAAGCTTGAGCAAGGGGCAGACCGATTAGAGCAAAGTTTGAACGGAAGGTTGCTTGCAAAAGAGGACCGCGCCTTTCCTTAACTTTTGTTACAAGCATTGTGAGCGGCAGAGCCGCAACAAATATTGCTAAAACAAACACCAAAACAAAGAGAATGTAAGTAAAATCAATGCTTTTCTCAAAATCCATCTTATATACGTTAAGAAAAAGCATTGCAGGCAAAAATATCCTGAAAACAAGCTTATTGCCCATCTTTGCAAAGGTTTCGTTTATAAACCCGACTTTTTTTAGAAAATACCCCAAAGCAACTGTAAGTATTATAGGTAAAACTGCGTTTATTGCAAAAAGTAATGAATCCATATTTTATCACCGTTTCTATTATAACACAAATAGTAAAAAATGGCTACTTGAGAAAAATTCTTTTTAAATGTAAAAAAGCCTCGTTTTTGCGAGGCTTTTAAATTTAATTTTTAGTAACTACTAAAAGCATATCCATTTTTTCAGGCTTTTGAGGAATAATAAATTCGCTTCCCTTGAAATTATCATCAATAAGAGTGTATTCGTTTGTTCTCGTATTAAACCATTTTGCCGTGTAGGTGGCGTTTTCATCCATATCGATAATCTTACCTACACCGTCAGTTGTGCGGTCGTAAAGATATACAAGGTATAATTCATCATTTATGTGCGCAACCGCATAATTCTGACCTGAAAGATGAGTGAAAACTTTTCCGTAATCAAAATCGGGTG
>JAZROC010000003.1:0-15105 GCA_045648525.1 Clostridia bacterium | reverse complement strand
CACAGGCATATGCTTGCCCTTGGTTTTTATAACCATACTTCTTACGTTAATAGGCATAGTAATGGTTTTAAGTGCAACCTACAACTCTTCACTGCTGGCAAGCAATAAAGGCGAATACCTTAGCGCCATCAAGTCGCAGGGCTTTGTTGCGTTACTTGGCATTTTCCTGATGATTTTGTTCGGCTTTTTTGATTATCATATTTTAAAAAACAGAGCTTTTTTGACGTGGAGCTGGGTTATATGCGCAATTCTTCTGGTTGTGGCAATTTTTTCTCCTTCCGTTAACAATGCACATCGCTGGATTTGGATAACAGAGGAATTTTCAGTTCAACCATCTGAACTTGCAAAATTTCTGGCGATTATTTGTGTAGCGCGATATGTGTCTTTCAGGGAAAATTGGTACACCAAACCTATCGGCTGGATACACGTGTTAATTGCCGCAGGTGGACTTGGTGCATTGATTCTTGTTGAACCTGACCTTTCAACAACAATGTGTCTTTGCGGCGCAGTTGTTGTCGTTATGTTTGTTTCAGGTATGCCTTGGAAATATGTTTTTATCGGAATAAGTTGTATTGGACTTTTGTTGCCGTTGATGATATTTTTTACAAAATATCAGGGCGACAGACTTCAGGCATGGCTTCACGCGTGGGAGGACCCCAAAGACGTTGGGTATCAGGTTGTTCAATCACTGTATGCTATAGGTGATGGCGGATTATTTGGTGTTGGCATCGGCAACAGTAAGCAAAAAATAACCCATCTTCCTATGAGTGATACCGACTATATTTTCTCAATTATCTGCGAGGAATTTGGTCTTGTGGGCGGCGTGGTTGTTGTTGGTCTTTATGCTGCTTATGCATATTTTGGAATAAAAATCGCAATGGAAGCCTGCGATAAATTTGGCGCATATCTTGCAACAGGTGTAACAACCTTAATAATTCTTCAGGCAATTATCAATATGTGTGTTGCCACAAACGTGCTTCCGTCAACAGGTCTGACCTTGCCCTTCATATCAAGGGGTGCAACGTCACTGGCAGTAATGCTATGCGCAACGGGACTGCTATTAAGCGTTTCGGCAAGAAAAAAAGTAAATCCTGCAGAAAGTAACGAATAGCATTTATTCTTCATATATTTATATTGACAAAATAAATATATGGGGTGCTTATTAAAATGAAAAAAATAGTTATTTGCGGCGGAAAGCAATTAAACGGCGAAGTTGAAATTCACGGCGCAAAAAACTCAATATTACCCATACTTGCGGCGGTTATTCTTGCAAAGGACCAATGCGTAATCAATAATTGTCCGCCATTAAGCGATGTTTTGTTTATGCTTGAGCTTTTAAAGGATATAGGCTGTAAGGTTGAGTATAATAAAAATTCGGTACAGATTATAACAAAAGATATTTTTAATTTTCGTATGAACGAAGAAATTATGCACAGGCTTCGTTCATCAATATTCATACTGGGACCATTGCTTGCGCGGCTTAAACGGGCAGAGCTTGGCTATCCCGGCGGTTGTGATATCGGCATACGACCTATTGATTTGCATTTAATGGGTCTGCGTAAATTAGGTGCAACCGTTCTGGAAAAAGAAGGGCACATAACCTGCTTTTGCGAAAAATTATCAGGTGCGGAGATTTATCTTGACTATCCAAGTGTGGGCGCAACTGAAAATATAATGATGGCATCGGCACTTGCCGAGGGCACAACGGTAATTATAAACGGTGCAAAGGAACCTGAAATAGTAGATTTGCAGAATTTTATCAATAAAATGGGCGGCAAAATTTCAGGGGCAGGAACAGGCAAAATAGTGGTTCGCGGTGTAAAAGAACTTATCGGGTGCGAATATACACCGATTCCTGACAGAATAGTTACGGGAACTTATATGATTGCCACAGCCGCTTGCGGCGGTAAAGTGTACATAAAAAACGGTCAGAAAGACCATCTTTCTTACTTAATTGAAAAACTTAAGGACGGCGGTGTTGAAATTACAGATTTCAATGAGGGTTTTTTGGTAAATGCCCAGAAACACTTCCGTTCTTCTAACTTAATAGAAACTATGCCATATCCCGGTTTTCCCACCGACCTTCAATCACCAATGATGGCATTGCAGTCAATAGCAAAGGGCACCTGCCTGTTAATCGAAAACGTTTTTGAAAGCAGGTTTCGTCTTGCAGGTGAATTGAAAAAAATGGGTGCAGATATAACGGTGAAAGACCGTATGGCAGTTATCCGTGGTGTTGAAAAATTAAACGGCACAACAGTTTATACCCACGACCTTCGCGGTGGCGCGGCACTTATAATTGCAGGGCTCTGCGCAAAAGGCATAACGGTAATAAAGGATTCGGGATTGATTGACCGCGGATATTTTGAATTTGAAAAGCAACTAAAAAATCTTGGTAGCGAAATTATTGTTTTGGAGGAGTAAAATGGCAAAGAAAAAAAGCACAAATTACGGAAAAGGCTGTGTACTTGTTGCATTGGTTCTTGTTATTCTTGCAGTTACAGTATGGTTCCTTGTCTGCAGTTCTGTTTTTAACGTTTCAAAAATTACCGTAAAAGGCAACGTAAACGTTTCAACTGAAGAAATTATTTCTTTAAGCGGTATTGATTACGAAACGAACATTTTCCTCATTGACGAAAACGTTGCCAAGGAAAGTATAGAAGAGAATTTCTTTGTTATTGTTGACAATATACGAAGAACTTTTATGACGGGCGTTGAAATTACTGTGCACGAGCGTATTCCTGCGGCACAGATAGGCACCATAAACGGCTACTACATAATTGATTCAAATGGTATAACCATGGGACTTAATCAGGTTGCCGTTGACGGACTTGTGCAAATAACAAATCTGGGTATTGCACAACCACAGGGCGGTCAGGTAATACAAAGTGATTCACAGGAAAAGTTAGACGGTATGTTTCTTGTACTTAAAGCCATTGAAAAATATCAACTTACAGACAAAATCGTGGGGGTCGATATGAATGACCCCCGAAAGATACTTCTGACATATACGGATAATATTAAGATTCAGATAGCAAACGGATTAACCGCAGATGACCGTTTAAAAAATCTTGAAGCCACTGTTGATGCAATCAAGGACAAGCTTACGGAGGGACAAATTATCAATATGGAAAGCTCCGGAGGCTACTATATAGGCTAAAAAACGTAAAAAAACTATAAAAATATGATTTTTTTGTATAAAATTTACGAAAATATTAAAAAAACACTTTAACTTTTTTCAATTATCTGTTATTATATATAGTGAGTAAAATTGGAGGATGACCTGATGAGGCAGATTTCAACGGTTATTGAAATCGGTACAAGTAAGGTTGTTTCTGTGATATGTGAAGCAGGGCAGTATGATGAAACTCATATTCTGGGCAGTGCTTCAGTAAATTATCCCGGCTATAAAAACCGCAAGTGGGTGGACAAACACAGCATTGCACCTGCTATAGTTGAAGCGTTGCATGAGGCTGAAAAAATTGCGGGCAAAAAAGCCAAGTCGGTGCACGTTGGCATTCCTGCTGATTTTCTTAAGGTTGTTTGCAAAAAGGTCGAACTTGATTTTAAAACGCAAAAGACCATTGAGCAAGCAGATATTGACCAACTGTATAAAATAGGCAGAAGCAAACTGCAAGTGCCAAAAGAATATATGATGATACACAGGTGCCCCATAGCATATATGCTTGATGATGCAAAAAAGACTATGGAACCTGTTTCAAGGCGGGCTAAAAAGTTAAGCGCAATAATATCCTACGTTCTTGCTGAACGTTGGTTTGCAAACGGTATTTCAAAAATTCTTATGAGTCATGGCTATACCGCAAGCACCTTTATCGGCGCATCTTATGCCGAGGCACTTAATTATATTCCCGAGGACAAGCGTGACCACGGCGCAGTTATGATTGATATAGGCGCATCATCTACTTGCGTTATGGCATCACGTGGTGACGGTCTTATTTTTCATAAAGTTCTGCCCTTTGGCGGAAATAATATTACCGATGATATTATCAAGGTGCTTAATACGAAACCTTCCGTTGCAGAAGAACTTAAACGTCGCGCTATTTATGGGCTTTCGTTAAGTGAGGACGACTGTTACGAGGTTTGCGATAAAGATACTTATAAATTTGAACGTTTTCCTGCATACAAGGTGCAGGCGGTAATCGAAGCAAGACTTAAGGAAATGCTTGACGTTATTGTTGACGTTCTCGATAACAGCGGTTGCAACCTGCCGCACTATGTTCCGGTTTTCGTTACCGGCGGCACGGCATCTATGCGTGGGTTAAGGGAATTTATTCAAAAAGAAACTACACATAACACAACCATTGTTATGCCACAATCAACGCGTTTCAATCAACCGGCATACTCTTCGGCACTGGCGGTAGCATCACTTGCCCTTGAAGCTGAAACTGAAGATGAACCGAGTTTTTTTGAAAGTATAAAAAAATTTTTTAAAGCATAGTTCTTGAAAGGAGAATTTTATAATGGAAATAGATCTTGAAATGGGTTTTGCCCAACTTAAAGTTGTTGGTGTTGGCGGCGCAGGTGACAACGCTGTTGACAGAATGATTGCTGCAGGTCTTACAGGTGTTGAATATATTGCTATCAATACTGACCGTCAGGCACTTCAACGCTCAAAGGCAACAAAAAAACTTCAGATTGGTGATAAAATCACAAAGGGTCTTGGCGCAGGCGCTAACCCCGAAATTGGTAAAAAAGCGGCAGAAGAAAGCCGTGATGACATTATGGATCAGCTTCGCGGTGCCGATATGGTATTCGTTACAGCAGGTATGGGTGGTGGAACAGGTACAGGTGCCGCACCCGTTGTTGCAGAAGTTGCAAAGGATATGGGTATCCTTACAGTTGGTGTTGTTACATATCCCTTCCTTTTTGAAGGCAGAGCACGTGCAAACAATGCTGATACAGGTATTAAGGAACTTAAAGAAGAAGTTGACAGTTTGATCGTTATTCCTAACGACAAGCTTTTACAGGTTGTTGGCAAAGGTACTTCAATGACAGAAGCTTTCCGTCAGGCTGATGAGGTTCTTCGTCAGGGTGTTGCAGGTATTTCTGAACTTATTACACGTTCAAATACAATTAACCTTGACTTTGCTGACGTTCGTACAATTATGAAGGACAAGGGTATTGCACATATGGGCATCGGTATCGGCACAGGCGAAAATCGTGCTATTGATGCTGCTAAACATGCAATTTCTTCACCTCTTCTTGAAACAACAATTTCAGGCGCAACAGGTGTTCTTCTCTCAATTATGGGTGACGCTTCACTTTCACTTAATGAAATCAATGAAGCCGCATACCTTGTTCACGAAGCAGTTTCACCTGATGCAAACATTATCTTTGGTGCAGGTATTGATGAAAGCCTTGATGATGAAGTTCGCATCACAATTATTGCAACAGGTTTTGAAAAGGATGAAAGAAGAAGCCACAAGCCCCAACGTATGACAGAACGCGTTGTTCGTCCCACAGATGATGAGGACGACGGTGAAGAAGAAGGTCTTGTTATGACTAACTTTGAACCTAAAACAAATTCACGCGTTGACTTCCAGCAACCCAAAAAACCTCAGATGGAAGTTGATGAAGCAGACGATGATGCAATCTTTATGCCTCGCCGTGAAGAAAGACGTCGTCCTGAAACAGAAGAGGATGAACCCCAGAAAAAAGGCGGATTCTTCTCCTCCTTCAGAAACAGTGCAAATGAAGAATCAGACGAAGACGATTATGATGATATCGACTTTGATATGCCTGCTATTGCAAGACGTCATCGCCGCGATTAATACAATAAAATTAAAGCCATCGAGAAATCGATGGCTTTTTTCTATGCCTTGCGAATGAATAAAACATTGTATTTTTGCGTTGTTGCGCAAAATTGCTCGTTTTTACTGTTGGTAAAAATTACAAGCATTTGAGAATGAAGGCTTTTCCAAAGGTCACTTTGTTCAATTCTTTCTGAAATTTTTTGTTTTTCTACTATTATTGAAAATTCCTTGCCAGTTACAGAAATTTCTGCAATGTTGCTTCCGTTAATGTGGGCAATGCGCTTTTTTATTTCAAGACCGTTGTTAAGCAAAGCTGCAAATTCTTCTTTTGAAGTTATATCTTTCAGAATATTCAGGTTTTTAATTAATAGTTTTGAAGCAAGCCCGCGGGAAGAACCGCCAAAAACTTTAGTTTCATTTAATTCTCTTATATTTTGCATTGCAACTGTAAAATTCTGGTTCAAGCCGGCATATACAATTAGTTTTTTAATTTCCAAAAAGTCGTTATGCACTTTTTTATCTAATGCGTTGATAGACTGCAAAGCAGGTATAACAAGTGTATCAAAAATATCAATATCAACGGTGTAAAGCATATCGGGTACTTTTAATTCAACAGGAGGCTTTGGAAAATTTATCTGTTTAGAAAAATCTGTAAGTTTATAAATGATTCCGTTAATAAAATTGACGTTTTGCTGGTGAATTGTTTCTTGTTGGCGAATATTGCCCTCATAGTCGTAACAGGTTCCGTCATAGGCAATAATATGGCTTTTTAAAAAGGTCACGTCATAAAAATCCTGATGATTTATTTTAAGTTTTGATTCTATGGCTTTTAAGCCTGATTTAATTGAAAATGCTTTTAAAGGTTGCTCTTGAGTCTTTTCGGCTAAAGAACTTAATAAGTAAAAATTACCGTCAAAGCCAACGTAACCGGTTAAGCGTTGTGTTATATTATCATACGGAAAAACTATATCGGCTCTTGCACTGCGTGGGGGATGCCCCAAAGATGAATTTTCGTCTATGATAATTGCATCAACGTCAACAGGGAACCAGTGGGCGTGGCAATTATGCGGTTTTCCCAATAAGTCGTTAAAGGTGTCAATACCGGTAACGGCAAAATATTCCTCGTTTTGAAGTTTTTTCATAAGTGCATCAGGGTAAATATAGTTAGCTTCAAACTTATAGCCTGCTTCCTTATATTTTTGCAAAGCATACTTAAGCTCTCTGGCAGGCTTATCACGATAATATTCTTCTTCAAAAACGGTATCGAAGATGGACGATTCGTTTTTCTCACTAAATGGCGGGTCAACGTAATCCTTTGCAAAGTCCCAAAGCTCGCGTTTAAAACAAATATTAATTTTTTCACCGGAAACATAAATAATGCTTATTGGGGTTTCCCAGCCTATTATACGAATCGTAGAGTTAAGATAGAAAAATTTTTCTCTTTCAAAAACGTCTTCAAATGTATAATATTCCGAATTATTTATACCGTTTATAAACATAACGCGTAAAACCTCTTATAAAATTTCCATTTTTTTCCAGTTTTTCCAATATTATACAACTTTGACTATTTTTTGTCAAGGTTGGTTCTGTTTATAGGTGTAATAGTTTTTTATACTCCTTTTTTGTTTGATGTATTTGTTTTTTCTATTGCAAATATTAAGAAAATGTGTTAAAATAAAATACAATATATTATAATAGGGGGGGTATAATGAAAAAGTTTTTAAGTTTTGTTCTCGCGTTGATGCTTGTGCTTACTTCACTTCCTTTAGTAAGCATAGTTGCAGCAAACGAGGCAACAGGAACCTTTGAAGGTGCAGTACTCAATATAGGTTCAAGCCTTACCTTTGACTATTTTGCAACCTTTAATGTTGATGCTGAAGACGTAACAGTGCGTTTTTCGTCGTCTTCAGGCAGAATTACTGAAGTAAAAGGTGTATTTGACGATGCACAGCAAATGTATAAATTCTCATATACGGGTATTAACCCACAGTGTATGACTGATGAAATTTCGGCTGAACTTTTATATAAAGGAAAAGTTCTTGATCAAAAGGAAGAATATAGCGTTAAAACATATTGCGAAAATCTTATGGAGAAAACAGCCGATGAACTTGGTTATAACTCCACACAGTTCAATGCTTTCATAACGCTTATGGCTGATATGCTTGTTTACGGTAGCGAAGCTCAAAAGTATAAGAACTATAATACTGAAAATCTTGCCGATTCAAGTACCTGGGTGAAAAGTTTAGCAAGTGAATTTTTAAAACCCGCAAGCGTAAAAACAGTTTCGGGCAATAATGATGCAAATAACAGAGTTATTGCATTGGGCGTTAATATGTCAAACGTTAATAAGGTTTACTTCAAACTTCAATTAACTGACGACGTTACCATTACTTTAAACGGCAAAAATATTGACAGAAGCGACTTAGTTGATAACGGCGACGGAATACTTGTTCTCTATTCAGAGGAAATCAAGGCAACGGGCTTTGATGATGTTTATACTCTTACTCTTACAAAAGCAGGAAAAGTTATTTCAACGGTAAGCTATAATGTTAATGCATATGTTGTAAGCAAGTATAATAGCAAAAGCGTAGGTGATATAGTTAAAGCGCTTAGCAATTACGGCTTATCTGCTGAAAAATACGTTAAGGCAATAAAAGCGCAGACAGAAGGCGGTGACTTCGACCTTGAGGATGAAGATGTTCTTACTGAAGAAGTTTCCAAAAACCTTATTCCTTATAAGGCATCAACCTTTGAAGGCGCAACAACCTATCAGCAGGCAGGTTGGGGCACTATCGGCAGTCCTGCAATTACAATCGTTTCTGATGATTATGGTAATTGTATGAAGCTTGACCACGGCGGTTCAGATTATTCTTCACCAATGCTTAACATTGCGCCTTATATTACCGAAGCAGGTGAATACACCGTTTCCTTCAAATATAAGGTTGTTGGTGCAAATCCTGAAGGCAAATCATTCTCAGGTATCGTGCGCACAAATGGGGAAAATAGCTTTTCGTCATATAATAATAATAAGACTTTGACTTATTGCACACTTAAAGGTTCAGGTACTGTTGAAGAAAATACGTGGGAAACGTTTACTGATAGTTTCTACGTAGAACACAGCGATATTGCTACCCCCAACAACGTAGGTGCACCGTGGCGTTTAGGTTTACATTCAATAAACATTGCCACAGTTACTGAAATTTATATCGATGACGTTACCCTTGTAAAAACCGGTACAAAACACGTAACGGAAGCAGAAACGTGGGTTGCTGAAGAAATTATACTTACAACGGATAAATTTTATGCAGACCCCTTTAATGAAGTTGAACTTGACCTTATTTTAACAAACGGCAAAACAACGCTTACTATTCCGGGCTTCTGGGATGGCGTCGATCTTTGGAAAGTTCGTTTTGCGTGTACCGAAGCAGGTGTATGGACATATACCACCAAGTGCAGTGATACAAGCAACACAGATCTTCATAACGTAACGGGCGCATTGGTGTGCAAAGAATATTCAGGGGATCTTGATATTTATAAACACGGTTTTGTAAGAACTGAAACGGGCAAGAACTATTTCGTGTATGATGACGGTACGCCCTTCTTCTACTTAGGCGATACACATTGGGGCTTAGGTACTGAAACTCAGGATATGGTTGAAACCATTGCATCACTTCGTGCAGAACAAGGTTATACGGTATATCAGTCACAGCCTATCGGCGCAAGTTTCAACCTTACAGACGGTCTTACCAGAAAAGACGTTGAAGGATTTAAGTCTTTTGATGAAAAGTTCCAATATATTGCATCAGTCGGACTTTTGCATACCAATTCACAGTTTATTTTCCCCAGTTCGATGAGTGAACTTATTGCTAACAACGGTGGATATACTGATAATTTGCTTCAGTCGGTTACTAAATACAAGGAAAAACTTGATGAAAACGGCAATGTTGTTAAGAACGAAAACGATGAACCGGTAATGGTTTCGACAACGGCAGAACTTTACGAGCTTTCAAGTGAAGTAAAGACCTATCTTGAAAAAATTAGTCGTTATTGGGTTGCAAGATATTCAGCATATCCTGTAATGTGGACTTTGGGTCAGGAGGTTGACAGAGACTTCTTCTTTACACAGACTGCTGATGCTCACGGACATCTTGATTGGGGTATGGCAAATAACCCATATAAGTTTATTGCTGAATATTTGTATAAGTATGACCCCTACAAGCATTCCTTGTCAGCACATCAGGAAGGCTCCAGCTATACTGATTCTCAAAATTCCTCTTTCCGTGACGTTACAGGTCACACTTGGTGGGCAACACAGTGGAAGCCAAGCATTACGGCGGAAAAACAAGAAACATTACACACAAAGGCAAAAACTTTTGCTCAATACTCTCAGGGCAAGCCGTTAATTAACTACGAACCCTACTACGTATGGCTTCAGACCAAAAACTTCGGTGGTCGTGCACAAGGCTGGATGAGCTTCCTTTCAGGTTTTGCAGGTCACGCTTACGGCGCGCAAGATACTTGGGCATATAAAAACGAATATCTGGAACGCGAAACCAAATGCTATGACGGCGTTGATACCAATACGTCAGAAGAAAAGACCAATGCAGTTTGGCAAGATGCTTTAGAATATCCCGCATCATTCCAGTTAACGTATATGAAGAAATTCTTAACGGGCACAGTTGGTCAATGGTATTCACTTATCCCAAGATATGATGATACCAAATATCTTGAACGTGATGAAGGTGCTCTTGCAGTTATCGCATCAGCGTCAGACCACAGAAAAATCGTTATCTACTTCTATAATTTTGATAATACTGACGAGTTAACAGTTGGTAAAAAGCCCAATGCGGCAGGATTTGGTACCGCAACGGGTACGTTAAAGAACCTTTCTGCCAACACAAAATATAACTATATGTGGTTTAACCCCATTACAGGTGTTAAAACCTACGGTAGTTTTACTTCAACTGCCAGCGGCACTTGGGATATTCCTGATAAAGCAATGCAGGATATGGTACTTTACGTATATAACAGATAAACTATAAAAAAAGGGTGAGAGTTTTCTCACCCTTTAATAAAGGAAATTTTTATGAGCAAATCGGATATTAAACGCGTTCTCGGCTCTATCCGTAGGGCAGACGAAAAATACGGTATGATAGAAAACGGCGATAAAATTGCCGTGGGTGTTTCAGGCGGAAAGGACAGTATGCTTCTGCTTTTTGCCCTTTCAATTTACAAAAAATTCTGTAAAAAGGATTTTACGATAGAAGCAATTACAATCGCTTTAGGATTTGAACCCTTTGACACAACGCCCATTAAAGCGTTCTGTGATAATTTAGGCATAAATTATACGGTTGTAAAATCCGATATAGGCGAGGTAGTGTTCAATATCCGCAAAGAAAAGAACCCCTGCGCGTTATGTGCAAATATGCGCAGAGGTGCAGTTAACAGTACTGCCAAGGAGTTAGGGTGTAATAAGGTGGCACTTGCTCATCATCGCGACGATGCCATTGAAACGCTTTTAATGAGTATGTTTATTGAATCGCGAATGAACACTTTTGCCCCCGTAACCTATTTATCGCGTGTTGATTTAAAGGTAATTCGACCTTTTATCTACGTACCCGAAGATATTATCGTAAATTGCGTAAGGGATAACGAGTTGCCAATAGTTGAATCACCTTGTCCCATTGACGGTAAAACTGCACGGCAGGACGTTAAAGAACTGATAGAAGAGCTTTCACAAAAATTTCCTGATTTACACGAGAAATTATTGCACGCTCTTGATACCACTGAAACCTACAATCTGTGGGATAAGTACGTTGTAAAAAAATAAATTCAATCACTAATTTATTGACTTTGAATTTTTCGGCTGATATAATAATATCAGTCGATTTTTTTAGGAGACTTTATTATGAAAGTTAAGTATGTTAAACCGTATATTGATAAATTTTACGGTAAGGAAACGGAAAGTTATTTTCATTATAATCGCGACGAAGCCGAACCGATAATTCCGTATTTCGTTATGGATGGCGGTGCTTTTATGTTTATGCGCGACCGCTTAAGAGTAGATAACAGTAACGATTTGCTTGATCTTGTAATGTCGGGCGAATTCTTTAAACTTTGGTATATGAACGGTGAATTCGATTGGGATACCGTATTTAAAATTCCCGAGCAGGAAAAAATGCGTAACTATGAGTGGCACATTTTCCTTCAGCGTCTTTATATTCTTATGCCTCTTGCTGTTCGTTTTTATAAAACGGGTGAGGAAAAGTATGCTGATAAATTTTACGAGCTTTTAACTGAATGGATGGAAAAACACCCCTACGAAAACTTTGATGCTTCAATTTCCTACTTCCAAACGGGCTTTTATTGGCGAGATATGCAGGTTGCATGGCGCACTATGAGTATGTGCATTTCCGTATTTTTCCTTGAAAAAGCCTTTAATGAGGAAAAGTGGAAGTATATTTACGATGTTATTAAGCTTCACGCCAATCATTTGTATGAAGAAGCGCTTGCCCACGAAATAAAGGGCGATGCGCAGAATCACGTTTTGCAAGTAGGTACGGTTTTAATTTACGTTGGAACACTTTTTCCGGAGTTTGAGAATTCTAATGAGTATATCCGCTTAGGTAAGATTATTGTAAAACAAAATCTTGATAAAGCAATATTCATTGATGGAGGTTCTGATGAGGATTGTCCTTCCTACAGCCACTTTATTGCGCGCCTTTATTTTGATGCCTATATGCTTTTAGAAAATAACGGCTATGAAGAAATTGAAGGTGTTAAAGAATCAACTCAAAAACAGTATGAGCTTTGCTATCAAATGTCACGAGTTAACGGCAGAACCGTTCCCTTTAACGATTGCTACATAATGGATGCTCACAGAGATATAAAAATTGTTGAAAGTGTTTCCGATATAAAAGTATCGTGGCAGAAAAAGTCAGTTGCATTTTTTGAAAGTAATCTTGCCGTCTTGCGCAAAGGCGATTATGAAGTTTTCGTTGATGCAATGAAGCATACCGCGTGGCATCAGCATGCAGGCAGACCGAATTTTACAGTTTACTATAAGGGCGAGCCGTTGATTATTGATTCAGGTTGCCCAAGTTATGACAGATCACTTTTAAGAAATATGCTTGCTTCAACACAAGGTCACAATGCCGTCTATACAAAGGAAGGTGCATTTTGGGGCAGAGATGATATTGATGAAAACTTGAAAATCACCGCTTTTAGTGAGGATGAAATTACCATTGAAGGTACTGTAAAGGCTAAAAATACGGAATATTATGTTAAACGTACGATTTCCGTTTCTGAAAATGGTGTAAAAGTTAAGGATTATGCTTCAAGCGAAGAGGAATATACCTTCGGCATTGATATGCATCTTACCGACAAACGCTTCTTTGATAGTGGGATTTTGGTAAAACAACTTTTAGGTGAAAAAGTACTTTACGTTACCTGTCCTGAAAACCGTAAAATTGAAATGCGCCCTTGTATGTGCGATGAAAATCGTTTAGATATTTCCGTTGTAATTTCTACAGAGGAAAAAACCAAGGAATTTAATAGCGAATTTGCTTTTGAAGTTAAATAACAAAAAGAGTCTGTTTAATTAAAAACAGACTCTTTTTTCTTTAAAATCCTTTTAAAACCTCATATAGTTTGTGGCAGGGGAGACCCATAACGGTGAAGAAATCACCGTCGATTTTTTCAATAAATCGGGCGGAAAGTCCCTGAATTGCGTAAGCACCTGCCTTATCATAGGGTTCAGGAGTATTTACGTACCATTCAATTTCTTCATCGGTAAGTTTTTGAAAATATACGGTTGCCTTTTCGCAAAAAGCAACGGTTTTTTCTTCATTTATAACTGCAACACCGGTAAAAACGTAATGGCTTTTGCCTGAAAGCATTTTTAACATTCGCCTTGCGTCGTCTTTATCCTTGGGCTTGCCCAAAAATTCATTATCGCAATAAACTGCAGTATCTGAACCTATAACCGTGTTATTTTGATTTTTTAAAAACACGTCCTGTGCCTTTGAAAGTGCCACAAGCTTTACCGCCTCGTCAGGCGCAATGGTTTTATCAATTTCTATTTCATTTTCTGCAGGAATAACGGTAAAATCAAGACCTAAAAGTTCACAGATTTCTTTGCGACGGGGCGAAGAAGATGCAAGTATCATTATTCACCTAAAAGAGCCGCACCGATAATGCCTGCATCGTTACCCATTTCAGCCTTCAGAATTTTTGTGTTCATCATTGATGAGAAGGTAACGTACTTTGGAACTTCCTTGCGTACCTTTTCAAGCAAGAACTCACCTGCGTTTGCAACACCACCGCCTAAAGCGATAACGTCAGGGTCAAGGAAGTTTATAATGCTTGCGCAAACCTGAGCAAGATTTGAAGTGTACTCGTCAAAAAGTTTAACTCCGTATTGGTCGTTTTCTCTTGCAGCGTCAACAACAACGCGGGCATTTATCTTTTCTGCCTTTGCAATTACTGAATCGGGATATTTGTCCACGTCTTTTTTTGCCATTTTAATAAGAGCAGTTGCAGAGCAATAAGCCTCAACGCAACCCTTATTACCGCAACCGCATTGATTACCGCCTGCAATAAAGGTGGTGTGACCGATTTCTGCACCGATATTGTGGCTGCCTGAATGAAGTTTGCCGTTTAAAATAATTCCACCGCCAACACCCGTGCCGAGAGTAAGCATTAAGAAGTTTTCAGTTCCTTTACCGCAACCGCTGATATATTCCGCCCAAGCGGCAACGTTGGCATCGTTTCCAAGAAATACTGGTTTATTGATATATTTCTGAAGTTCGGCACGAATAGGATAATTTTCAACGTGAATATTACTGTTATCGGTAAGAGTACCTGCTTTATTATCAAGAACGCCAGGTGCACCGATACCAATATATTTTATGTCGTCTAAAGAAAGGTTCTTTTCTTCAAGAATGGCATTTATAAGTGTAGCCATATCTTTTACGATTTCAGAAAAATCTCTTTCAAGGAGAGTGGGCGTTGATTTGCTTACGATAATTTTGTAATTTTCGTCAACAAGACCAACTGCAATATTTGTTCCGCCTAAATCTACACCAATTCTATACATTTTATTCACCTCTTAAAAATTTCCCCACATTTTGATTTCATCTTCCTGTGGCATTATATCATCTGTCATGCCGAGATTATGCATAAGCTCTCTGGCAGCATTATAACCCATTTTCTTCTGACGGTTGTTCATAGCAGCAACCTCAATAATAACCGCAAGGTTACGACCAGGTTTAACAGGAATAGTAAGTGATGGAACTTTAAGCCCCAAAATATCGGTGGTTTGTTGTTCAAG
>JAZROC010000002.1:0-19350 GCA_045648525.1 Clostridia bacterium | reverse complement strand
ACTATTATTTTATTTAAAAAAACACCTTTATTCTTTAATTTAGCGCATATTATTTTATACTTTTATAAATTTTATACGTTTATTTATAAATTTCACACCACTATATCTTTATTTTGATTTAGTCTATTATTCCAACTATGCGCAAAATATTATAATACAAAAATAAAAAAGCAGTGAAAAATCACTGCTTTAATGAGTTAAATTCTTTAATTGCATCGGTTGCTAATTTATCACATCTATTATTAAATTCATTATCAGAATGTCCTTTTACTTTAATAAAAGTGATTTTGTGTTTAAAATGCAATGAATATAACGTTTTCCATAAATCAGCGTTTGGAATTTCGTCGTTGCCTTTTTTCCAATTCTTTTTTTTCCAACCATAAATCCATTTTTCGTTAAATGCATTAACAAGATATGCACTATCTGAAAATAACTGAACTTCGCAATCTTCTTTTAATAAGTTCAATGCTTCTATGGCTGCAGTAAGTTCCATACGGTTATTTGTTGTCATTTCAGAGAAACCGCTGATTTCTTTCTTAAAGTCATTATAGAAAAGTATTGCACCCCACCCACCTACTCCGGGATTTCCTGAGCAAGCACCATCAGTATATATTGTAACTTTTTTCATCAATTACCCTGCGCCTTATCGTAGGCTTCCCATGAATCTTTATATTGATTTTTAAGCGAAATATGCTCTTTATATGTTTTTGAATATCTTACTTCACCTGTGTATGGATCCGTAAGTGTAAAATACAAGTAACCGCCGTTAAGAATTTCTTCATCAGGGTATAAAACAGCCTTGATAGCTTCCTTACTTGGATTACATATTGGTCCCACAGGTATTCCAGATACAATGTAGGTATTATAAGGCGAATTTACTTTTAACTGTTCACTTGATAATACTAATTTTTTTACACCTAAAGCATACTGAACCGTAACGTCAGATTCAAGACGCATACCGCGATTTATTCTGTTATGAAATACTGCGGAAATTTTACTAAAATCTTCGCCTCTACCCTCTTTTTCTACAATGGAAGCCAAGGTTATAACTTCGTGCATTGTAAAACCTAAAGAATCAGCGCGCTCTGTGTATGTAGTATTGTAAACGGTATTCATTCTGTTTAAAAGTTTCTTTATAACTGCATCATTAGAGTCATTAATAAAAAATTCGTAAGTATCAGGGAAAAGATAACCTTCTAAAACATATTTTAAATCGTTATTACCATTTAATGGCGAAACAAAATAATAATCAGAAAACTTATCTGCGTCTTTGCAATCTTTTAAAAAGCTTTCATCAGACGAAATTACACCTGCAGTTTTTAATGTTTCAGCAAAATCTTTTACTGTTTTTCCTTCAACAAGTGTAACTTTTATAACGCTTGCGGAGGACGACGAACGTGTAATCGAATCAAGAATTTCCTGAACAGACATTGTTCTGTCTAACACATATTCACCGTTTTTGATTTTTGACGATACACTTGTGAAATCAGCAAGAAGTTTAATTCCAAAAGATGAATTAATCAAACCCATATCTTCTAACTTTGTTGCGACAGAAGAAAGTGAAGCACCTTCTCCAATCGTAAACAAAACAGGAGAATTATCGTTTTTATCTACAGCACCAAAAAAGGAATAAAGCACTGAATTAATTCCGTAAGCAAATACACTGACTACAAGAATACTGCTTATAAGGAAAATAGTAATGGGACGGAAAAACGCCCACACTTTATTTGGCTCATGCGAATCACGCTTTTTTTTATAATTTTTATAAGCTTGAAAAATATTAAATTTTTTATCTTTTTTTTCTTTCATATTTCAATTATCATCGGCAAAATCATAGGAGATCTTTTTGTTTTTGAGTACAAAAACTCTCTTAATTGATGCCTAATTTCATTTTTTATATAAGACCAATCACGCAATTTATCGGCACGCATATCATCAATAAGTTCATGCACGATTTGTTTTGATTCGTGAATAAGGTCCTCGTTTTCTTTCATGTAAATAAACCCGCGAGAAATTATGTCAGGTTCAGTAAGTAAAGAACCGTCTACGCTCGAAAGTGTAATACAAACTACAAGTAAGCCGTCTTGAGAAAGAACTTTTCTGTCCCTTAAAACAACATTTCCTACGTCGCCAATACCAAGCCCATCAACCATAACCACGCCACCGGGGACGGTGCTGTTAAGTTTTGCTTCCGTTTTACTTATTTCTAAAACGCGTCCGATTTCCGGCATAAAAATATTTCCTGACGCTATACCAATTTTTTCGGCAAGTAATGCATGTTGCATTAAGTGACGATATTCACCGTGTACAGGCATAAAATACTTTGGTTTAGTTAAAGAAAGCAATAATTTAAGCTCTTCTTTGCAAGCATGACCTGAAACGTGAACAGTTTCAAGAGCTTCGTAAATAACGATTACACCCAAACGATATAAGTTATTTATGACTCTGTATACCATTTTTTCGTTACCCGGAATTGCTGAAGCAGATACGATAACCATATCGCCTTTTGTAAGTTTTAAACGGGAGTGATCACCTGAAGCAAGCCGAGCAAGACCGCTCATTGGTTCACCCTGAGAACCGGTTGTAATAATTACAACGTTTTCTTTTGGCATGTTTTCGGCTTTTTCGACAGAAATTATGGTTTTAGGATTTACCGTAAGTTCACCTAACTCCGCTGCAATTTTTGAAACGTTTTCCATACTTCTGCCTAAAAAACATATCTTTCTGTTGTGTTTTTCGGCACAATCAACAATTTGCTGGATTCTATGAATATTGCTTGCAAATGTCGCAACAATTATTCGCTTATCAGAGCCTTCGTCAAAATATTTTTCAAAACATTCGCCAACTTTACTTTCGCTCATTGTAAAGCCTTCGCGTTCGGCATTGGTGCTATCTGACATCAAAAGTAACACACCATCTTCACCATATCGGGAAAATGTTGCAAGATCAATTACGTCACCATCAACAGGAGTATAGTCAACTTTAAAATCACCTGTATGAATAACTGTGCCCATTGGTGTTGTGATTGCAAAAGCAACTGCACCGGCTATCGAATGGTTTGTTTTTATTACTTCAATTGCAAAACAACCTATTCGAATAACGTCTTTTTCTTTTATACAATTTATTTTGATTTTGTTAGGCATATTATATTCTTTTAATTTATTTTCAATTAATGCCTGTGTCAGACGGGTGCAATATATTGGCGCGTTTATCTTCTGAAAAACATAAGGAATTGCACCAATGTGGTCCTCATGACCGTGTGTTATAATAAAAGCGCGCAATTTTTCGGCATTTTTTTCAAGATACGTAACGTCAGGAATAACAAGGTCAATGCCGTATAAATCTTCGTTTGGAAACATTGCGCCACAATCTATAACAATAATATCATTACCATACTCAATGGCGGTCATATTTTTACCAATTTCTTCAACGCCACCAAGAGGTATTATCTTTAGTTTGTGTTTTGTTTTTGCCACAAAATTACCTCCATAGTAATTATTAAATAAATTATACACCAAATAATGTTAAATTGCAAGTAATTATATTTGATAAAAAAATATATTTATGTAAAAAAACAATGATAGACCTATGAAAATCTATCATTGAATGGTTAGTTTATTTCTTTAGATCAGTTGTATTTTCGTTAACAAAATGCTCTATTATATCAGGCGCATATTCTTCTTTAAAAAATTTACCGTATGCAGAAAAATAGTATCCGTTATTTTTAGGAACAATGGTTATAATGCCGTTTTTATAATTTGAAGTAACAGATTCCCCTATTTTATTCTTGTTTAATGCAAAAATTGTTTTACATGTGTTAAAGGGGAACGTTTTAAAATCATATCTTGATATTAAAATATTATTTTTATAATTTATTTCATTTTTAGATAAATAGAACGCCAGTGCTTGTGCAAAAAATGCTGGGACAAATTCAATAAGAACGGCAATTTCATTAAAACTTTGTGCTTGTTGCATTGAATCTCCACGATGCTGCATAAGTTTATATATTTTTAGGTTCTTGCCTTTGGCTGATTCAATTATTTCTTCAGGCGTATAAGAAGGTAAAAATACGCTATCACCGCCAAGAAAGCTTATAATGTCGCATTTAAGACTTAAAAACGTTGAAACGGATAATCTGCCATCTTTGTCATATAAATCGGTTATTGCACCGCTTTTTGCCAAAACTGAGGCACTTGATAATTTGTTTAATTGTCCATTAAAATCATTATCTTCCCAAATTAAATTATGAAGTCTGTATTTTTCATCGGAGCTTATTTGAACGTTATCTTTACAAAAAGGAATTGATGAATTTAAAAAATATTCAAAATCCTTGTCAATTGAATTAAGACGTATTATTCTTCCGTGATTATTCGAAAAATCTTTTTTTGCTAAATTAATTGATTTTTCCGAATTATGCGATATATTTAATCCTTTTTCATCAATAAACTGAATACTGATTTTTTTATTTTTTTCAAAAATATAAACTGATTTAATTTTATTGATTAATGAAAAAAATCTACATGAAGATTCATTGGAAATTGTTTTATATACATTCGTTCCGCATAAGGCATAATATGATGAAAGCAGGTTACTTAAGTTTGTTGAAAGCGGTGTGTTGTTAGATGAAATTAAAATTTTTTCAGCTTCATAAGATGACGCAATTCCTAAAAAAAGTTCCGGTGTGATGTTGTGATTCCATATTCCTTCGATGCCGTTATCAGTAAATAAATTTTCTTTTTTTGAAATTGATTCAAAAACGTCACTTTCAATTATACTATCCATTGGGATTTTTACGTTGTTGTATATTTTTATACCATTTTTAATGTGCGTATTTTTATTGATTTTAACATTTGAACCGACTACGTTGTTGCCTGAAAGAATTGACGAATCAACATTATTGTCATTGCCGACAATTACATTTGAAAATTCGCAGTGATTTATTAAATTTTTATTCCATAAAACTGATTCTGAAATTTGTGAGTTTTCAATAATGCAATCTTTTCCTATTGAAACGTTGGGGCCGATTGTACAATTACCGTTTATAATTGTATTTTCACCTACAAATACCGGAGGAATAAACTTTACGTTTTCAGAAATTATGACGTTTTTAGATAATATGTTTTCATATTTATTTCCAAAAACTTTTCCTGAGAAAACGTCTTTTGTTGCAGTAAGATACGATTCAGGTGAACCTAAATCACACCAGTAATCCTCAGTAATATAGCCATACAAATTGTAATTTTCCTTTAAAAGAAGCGGGAACAAATCTCTACTGAAATCAAATTCAGTATTTTTGGGGATTCTCTCAAGTACTTTTTTATTTATTACATAAATTCCAGTATTTACAGTATCAGAAAAAACGTTTTCCCATTGAGGTTTTTCCGAAAAAGAAATTACTTTTCCTGACGTTTCAGTTAAAACTACACCATATTCCAGTGGTTCTGATTGTTTGGATAAAATAAGCGTAACGTCAGCATTTATGCTTTTATGATACTTTAATATTTTTTCTATATTGATGTTTGTAAGTGCATCTCCGCTTATCACGATAAAAGTATCATCTAAAAATTTTTCTGCTAATTTGACTGAACCGGCAGTGCCCAAGGGAATTTCTTCTTCAAAGTATGAAATATTTACTCCGTACTCTTCCCCATTTTTTAAATGATTCTGCACGTACTGCGGCAAAAACATAAGCGTAATACCGATATCTTTTATATTATATTTTTTTAATAAATCAATAGAATATTCAATGAGTGGTTTATTTAATACGGGAATCATCGGCTTGGGAAGTTCTTGTGTAAGAGGTCTTAATCTCGTGCCTTTTCCACCTGCTAAAATAATTGCTTGCATTATTCATTCTCCTTTTATGCAATTAATCTGCAATTATTTTTAACGTTTTATATTAAAATATACAAAAAAAGCCGACTATAAAGTCGGCATAAAATTATATGATATATTTTCTTAAATCCTTATCTGAAGCATTTTCGCCAAGATGCTTTTCGATATATTCTTTATCAATAATAACGTCATGCATAGGAATTTCATCAGTTGCTGTAAAAGAAACTTCATCAAGAAGTTTTTCCATAACTGCAGTTAAACGTCTTGCGCCTATATTTTCTTTTACTTCGTTTTCAACGTATGCATAATGAGCGATCATATCAACAGCTTCATCGGTAAATACAAGATTAACGTTATCAACGCTTAAAAGTGCCTTATACTGATTAATAAGAGCATTATCAGTTCGAACCAAAATATCTTTTAATTCTTTTTCACCTAAAGCGCTTAACTGAACGTGTAAAGGAAATCTTCCTTGTAATTCAGGAATTAAATCGGTGATTTTTGATAAATGGAAGGCACCTGCGGCAATGAAAAGAATATAATCGGTTTTTATTGGACCATATTTTGTGTTTACGGTGCATCCTTCAACTAAAGGAAGAATATCTCTTTGTACACCTTCACGGCTTACGTCAGGTCCTCTTCCTGATGTTGCACCTGATGCAATTTTATCAATTTCATCAATGAATATAATACCGCTTTGTTCTGCACGCTCTAACGCTTCCTGCGTAACTGCATCCATATCCAGAAGTTTATTAAGCTCTTGCTGAGATAATACTTTTCGTGCTTCTTTTATAGGCATTTTGCGTTTTTTTGTTTTTTTGGGCATCATATTGCCGAACAAATCGCCTATAACGATTTCAGGCTGACCGGGCATTTCAACGTTCATGCCCTGTGGCTTATCTTCAACTTCAACTTCAATATTAAGCTCTTCAATTTTACCACTTTCAAGGTCGTCTTTTATCGCATCTCTTCTTGCGGATACGTCGTCTGCTTCATCTTCCTTTTTCTTGCGCATAGGAAGGAGAATATCAATGAGCTTATTCGTTGTAAGTTCCTCTAATTTGTCGTGAAGTTGAGCCGTTTTTTCTTCCTTAATTAATCTGATTGATGCTTCGGCAAGGTCGCGAATCATTGAGTCAACGTCTCTGCCAACGTAACCAACTTCAGTAAACTTTGTGGCCTCAACCTTAACGAAAGGTGCGCCAACGATTTTTGCAATTCTGCGAGCAATTTCTGTCTTACCAACACCTGTCGGACCTGACATAATAATATTTTTAGGAGTAATTTCATCCTGCAATTCCTTTGAAAGTTTGCTTCTTCTGTATCTGTTTCTTAAAGCAACGGCAACGGCACGTTTTGCTTCATTTTGTCCGATAATAAAACGTGAAAGTTCATCAACAACTTCATTAGGTGAATACTGCATCTTTTACACCTCCAATAAAGTAATATGGTCGTTAGTGAAAACACAAATATCGCCTGCTATTTTAAGAGCTTTATATGCTATGTCTTTAGGTTCAAGGTCTGTGTTTTCGCTTAAGGCACGTGCGGCCGCAAGAGCATAGTTTCCACCGCTTCCGATTGCAACGATACCGTCATCAGGCTCAATAATTTCACCTGTACCTGAAAGTACAAGAGTTGAATTTTTATCAGCGGCAATAAGCATTGCTTCAAGCTTACTTAATGCGCGGTCTCTCCTCCACATTTTTACAAGCTCAACACTTGCACGGTATAAGTTGCCTGAGTGTTCTTGTAATTTTGCTTCGAATAAATCGCAAAGAGTAAAAGCATCGGAAACTGAACCTGCAAAACCAACAGAAACAGTATCATTAAAAAGTTTACGTACCTTAACAGCGGTTGCTTTCATAACAATTGATTCACCCATTGTTACCTGACCATCACCCGCAAGTGCACATTTACCATTTTTGCGAACGCAAACGATGGTTGTTCCTCTGAATTCCATATCAGATTTTCTCCTTTATTTCATTAATTTTTTCAAGAGCACGATTTGCAATAAATTGATAACGTGCCTGTTTGCCACCTTTTATTTTATTTTCAGGTGGTTGAATAATTCCAAAATTCACGTTCATTGGTTGAAAATTTCTTCCGCTTCCGGAGGAAATATAATATCCCAAAGAACCAATAGCAGTTAAATTTGTAAAATCAGTTATTTCATCACCATTTAAACGTTGAAACATTGAAATACCTGCCAGAAAACCTGATGCGGCAGATTCAATATAACCTTCTACACCCGTTATCTGACCTGCAAATGCTATATTTTTATTTTCTCTTAATGCATAGGTATTATCGAGTAATTTAGGTGAACAGATATAGGTGTTTCTGTGCATTACGCCATATCTTACAATTTCGCAATTTTCAAGACCTGGGATAAGAGAAAAAACTCTTTTTTGTTCACCAAATTTAAGATGTGTTTGAAAACCAACGATATTATAAAGAGTGTCAAGAGCATCATCTCTGCGTAATTGCACGCAAGCATACGGCTCTTTTTGTGTTTTGGGGTCAATTATACCAACAGGTTTGCAGGGACCGAAAGCAAGTGTCTGAACACCTCTTGAAGCCATTACTTCAACCGGCATACAACCTTCAAATACCTGACCTTCAAACCCGTGCACAGGAGCAACTTCTGCATTTACAAGTTCGTTTACAAAATGAAGATATTGTTCTTCTGTCATCGGACAGTTAATGTAGTCGTCGTCGCCTTTGCCATATCTGCTTGCGCAAAAAGCAATATCCATATTAATTGATTCTTTTGTAACGATTGGTGCAGCGGCATCATAAAAATGACAATATTCTTCACTGATTAATTTTTGAATATTTTCAGAAAGCGCATCACTGCAAAGAGGTCCAGCGGCAATTATAACAGGTGTATCGTCAGGGATTTCCGTAATTTCTTCATTTATAAAAGAAAACTTTTCAAATTGAAAAAGAATTTCTTTAATTTTATTGGAAAAATTAATTCTGTCAACGGCAAGTGCGCCACCTGCGGGTACTGCGCAGGCATCAGCCGCTTTCATAATAATAGAATCAAGTTGACGTAATTCTTCCTTCAAAAGACCTGCGGCATTTTCAATTCTATCAGAACGGAGAGAGTTAGAACATACGAGTTCTGCAAAACCATCGGTATGATGGGCAGGCGTCATTTTCTTTGGACGCATTTCGTAAAGCTCTACTTCTGCCCCTCGCTTTAAAAGCTGGTATGCGGCTTCGCAACCTGCAAGACCGGCACCAATAACTTTAATTTTCATTTATTCACTCTCTTTGTCTGATTCTTTTTTCTGTTTTTTTACGAATTTACAATCAAAACTATTGCACAAAATTTTGCCTTTGAAGCCTTTTATAAGGTATCCACCGCATTCAGGAC
Source organism: Clostridia bacterium (assembly GCA_045648525.1). Lineage (GTDB taxonomy): Bacteria > Bacillota > Clostridia > Christensenellales > QALW01 > UMGS1322. Next base: position 10,136 of record JAZROC010000002.1, on the reverse strand, counting down.
ACTTTTCTCCTGTAGGTAAACCTGTTGATGCAAAATCACATTCGGGATAATTTGCACAACCGTAGAATTTCTTTCCTTTTTTAGATACTCTTTGTACAAGTTTGCCACCGCATTTAGGACAAGGAACAGTAATCTCATCAGCGGGCAAAGGCTTTGTTGTTTTGCATTGAGGATAATTGGGACATGCAAGGAATTTACCGAATCGACCGCTTCTGATAACCATTTTAGAACCACAGTTTGGACAAGGTTCTTCGGTTTCTTCAACCGGAACTTTTACGCGTTCGATTTGACTTGCTTTATCGAGAGTTTTTTTGAAAGGTCCGTAGAAATCGGAAACAACTTTAATCCAATCTTTTCCACCGTTTTCAATATCGTCAAGTTTTTCTTCCATTGACGCGGTAAACTTTAAGTCAACGATATCAGGGAAGTTTTCTGCCATCATATCAGTAACACAAACACCAAGAGTTGTTGGCTTTAAAGCTTTTTTATCTCTTTCAATATAATCTCTGTCAAGAATTGTTGAAACAGTCTGTGCATAAGTGCTGGGACGTCCTATTCCCTTCACTTCCATCTCTTTAACGAGAGATGCTTCATTAAATCTTAATGGAGGTTGTGTAAAGTGCTGTTCTTTTTCAAATTCAACGTGAAGTACTTCGTCACCTATTTTTAATTCGGGTAACGTTGCTTTAATTTCTTCTTCTTTTTCAACGGCATACACAGCCATAAAGCCATCAAAAACCTTCTTTGAAGAGCTTGCTTTAAATACGTATTTATCGTTTGCAGTAATTGAAACGTTAATTGTTGAATATTTTGCAGACGCCATCTGACAAGCAACAAAACGCTCAAAAATAAGTTTATATAACTTGTACTGGTCATTTGAAAGACTGTTTTTTACACTTTCAGGTGTAAGGCTCATACTTACAGGACGAATTGCTTCGTGTGCATCCTGAATATTTCTCTTTGATTTATAAAAATTGGGTTTTGCAGGAAGATATTTTGCATCAAAATTGTTTTTGATGTAATTTCTTACGTCGTCAATAGCCTCGTTGGCGATTCTTACTGAATCGGTACGAATATACGTTACAAGACCGATTGCACCAACACCCTCAACTTCAACACCTTCGTATAATTGTTGTGCAAGCATCATTGTCTTTTTTGTTGTGAAACCCAATTTTCTTGAGGCATCTTGTTGAAGTACGCTTGTCGTAAAAGGCGGTTGAGGATTATGATTTTTAACGCCTTCCTTATATTCGGTAACGTAATATTTTGCATTTTCAAGTTCTTTAATAATATTTAAAACGGATTCCTCGTTGCTTAAATCAATTTTTCCGTTTATATCACCGTAAAAATGCGCAGAAAACTTCTTTTTAGGCTTAATTGTTGAAAAAATTGAATCTAATTCCCAAAACTCTTCGGGCTTGAAGTTTTCGATTTCTCTTTCGCGATCAACTACCATTTTAGTAACGGCTGACTGAACACGTCCTGCACTAAGACCGCTCTTTATTTTGTGCCACAAAATAGGACTTATCTGATAACCTACAAGTCTGTCAAGGATACGTCTTGCTTGTTGTGCGTTAACAAGGTCAATATCGATAGTTCTCGGATTTTTTAATGCGTTTGTAACGCAATTTTTAGTAATTTCATTAAAAACAACACGACAACAAGCTGTTTCAGGTAACTTTAACAAACTTGCAAGATGCCAAGAAATTGCTTCACCTTCTCTATCAGGGTCAGTTGCCAAGAAAATTTCATCTGCCTTTGCAGCTTCATCTTTTAACTCATTGGCAAGATCTTTCTTTGATGCAATGAGAGTGTACTGTGGCTGAAAATTATCTTCAATTTTTATACCGATTTTACTTTTAGGTAAGTCAATAATATGACCTACACTTGCAAAAATCTTATAATCCTTACCTAAAAATTTACTAATTGTTTTTGCTTTGTGTGGTGATTCCACAATCATTAATTTTGCCATTAATTTTTCATCCTTCTATCTTATTAATGAATATGTTCTACCTGCGTTTTGTTCAACATATCCGCATATTTCAAGCATTGTTAATGCCATATTAAGTTGTTCTGTATCTAAAAGCAAAGCTTCTTCGATTTGTTCAAAGGTAAGATCTTCAACATACAACAATTTAAGAATATCGTTTTGAATACTATCTAAATTTTCATCATACGGAATAGGCCCAATGTCTTTATTTATCTTATATTTACCAAATTCAAGTAAAATATCGTAAGGATCAACAGCACAATACGCTCCTGTTTTTATAAGATAGTTTGTTCCTGCACTTGTGGGAGAATTTATGCTTCCGGGTATTGCATAAACATTTTTGCCCTGTTCAAGAGCATAATCAACTGTTGACATAGTGCCACTTGGCATACCTGCTTCAGCAACAACAAGGCAATCGGAAAGCCCTGTTATCAAACGATTTCTATATGGAAAATTTCCTTTTTGAGGTTTATCTGCTAACGGAAACTCACTTATTATAAGACCTCTTTTTGAAATTTCTTCATACAAGCGACCGTTTGAGGAAGGATAAACAACGTCTACCCCGCCACCTAAAACTGCGATAGTCATTCCTTTATTATTGAGTGCCGCCCAATGTGCAAAGGAATCTATTCCGTCAGCCATACCTGAAACTACGCAAACGTCGTGCTGTGCAAAAACACCTGCAAAATTTTCAGCGCACTTTCTTCCATAAGTGGAAGAAACTCTCGAACCTACAACAGCAACGCATTTTGTATCAAATAAATTTACGTCACCGATATAATATAACAGTGCCGGTGGATTATCAATAACCTTTAATCTTTTTGGATATAAAGCAGAATCATAGAACAGGAAATTGATATTTCTTTTATTAATATAATCTAAAACCTGATTGCATTTATTTTGCCATACGTCACTTAAAATTTCATTTTTACAATCAAAAGAAATTTTTTCATTTCCTTCTTTTATAGCGTTAACAAAAGAATCTTTCGTCTTATATTTAAAGTATAAAGCGGAAAATCGTGAAACATTCATTTTTTCTCGGTTATTCAAATATAACCAGAAAAATTCATCATTTTTCAGAATGTAAATCACCCACCCAGTATTATTAAAGTAAATACAATATTATAATAAAATCTTTTTCGTGTCAAGATAAAAATAAACGCTCGAATAAAAAGAGCGCTTATTTTATCATATTTTCTCAAAAATTTAACAAAATTATTTTGTAAGTTCACCTGACGGTTTTGTTCCAAGATATTTAGTATATGCTCTGTAAAAGGCCGAATAATCATTAAAACCGCTCATTGTTGCGGCTGTAGATGCCTGACAGCCCTCGGTAATTAATTGTTGAGCCATAACAACGCGCTTTCTTATAATGTATTCCATAACAGGCAATCCCGTATGCTTTTTGAACATATGTCCTAAATGATACTTGCTTATAAAAAATTTATCAGCAAGATCCTCAAGTCTTAATTGCGTCGAAATGTTTTCATTTATATAATTTACAATACGCGTAATAAGTTTTTCGCCTGTTTCATGGCCGGGGTTTATTGCGAATTCATTATGTAAAACTACAAGCAATTCATTTAAAATAAGCTTTGCCATAATTGAACGTTCAGGCTCGCTTAAAGCCGAGCAGGAAGAAATTCGTTCAAAAGTAGCAGGAATATTGTTTCTGATATCTGGATAAATATTGTTTATACCGAGTTCTCTGTTATGGAAAATGTCCAATAAAAGAGCAGGATTTTCAAACACAATAGATTCATCAAAATGAACAACAAGACGTTCATATGGAGTTTTTGATGAAATGCTTATGCAATGAAACTCACGGGGTTTAAACACAAGCAAGCACCCAGGATATATTGAATATTTAGAACCTTCAACAAAAAATGTTCCGCTTCCTCTTTTTATGTATATAATTTCATACATATTATGGCAATGTCGGGAGAACTCTGTTGGTGAAGGATTATTATCACACGTATGATGATAATAAAAACCTTTAAAACGAATATGATTACCTTTTTCCATAAAAAACCTTTAAACATTGAATTTTTTTCGTGAAATTTTCAAAAAAATAGCATTATTTACAATGTTATTTTTTGCTTAAATATAGTATAATACATATTGAAAAAAATTTCAACAAAAATTTTGAGGTGATTTTTATGAAAATTGGTGCACAGTTGTATTCTGTAAGAGACTGTTGCAATGATGCTGAAAGTATTAAGAAAACTTTTGCAGAATTAAAGAAGCAAGGTTATTCTTCTATTCAGGTAAGCGGTTTTCCCTATGAGGCTGAAGTAGTCCGTGAAGAAGCTGATAAAAACGGATTACATATCGGCCTTACTCACACTCCTATTCCCGAAATAATCAACAATACCGACGAAGTTATACGTAAACACAAAGTTTTAGGTGCTGATATGGTTGGTATTGGCGGTGGATTTGAATATCGTGATAGCAGTACAGGTAAAGTTGACGTTGACAAAATGATTGCTGCTCTCTCTCCTGCTATTGAAAAAATTTATGAAGCAGGTTTAACTTTCGGTTATCACAATCATGACTTTGAGTTTTTCGGTGAAGTCGGAAAACGTACTATTGATGAAATTTATGAAAAAACCGACTGGAAAATTATACTTGATACAGGCTGGGCTGACCTTGCAAATTCTGCTGACATAAAAGAAGATATCGAAAGATTTTCTGACCGTCTGATATACGTTCATCTTAAAGACTTTAAAAAACAGATAAAAAAAGAAGATAAAATAGTTAATGAAATTGCTCCGTTATATTACGGAGATACACCTATCGATTACATAATCGAAACACTTAACAAGACAAACACACTTGTTGCTTACGTTGAGCAGGACAATGCTCCGGCATCAGGTGATAGTTTAAATGAAATGAAAAAAAGCATTGAAGGGCTTAAAAAGAAAGGATGGATTAAATAATGGCCAAATACATTATTACTGGTTTCGCTGACGAGGCAGCCGGCGACATTCAGGGACAAATTACAGCACTTAAGAGAAACAATATGGGATATATTGAAGTGCGCAGCGTTAACGGCAAATGCATAATTGATTACACAGAAGAAGAACTCAAAGATTTTGCAAAAACCTTTGAAGATGCAGGCATCAAAGTTTCTTCAATAGGTTCACCTATCGGTAAGTACAATATTACTGATGAATTTGAACCTCATTTTGAACGTTTCAAAAAAGCTGTAAAAACAGCACAGATTTTTGGTACAAAGTATATCAGAATGTTCAGCTTCTATATTCCTGATGGAGAGAAAGCAACTGATTACAGAGAAGAAGTAATGGCTCGTCTTAACGCTTTGGTAGAATACGCTGAAAAAGAAGGCGTACAACTTTGCCACGAAAACGAAGCAAAAATTTATGGTTGCCTTCCTGCTGAAGTAAAGGATATTCTTGAAAACGTTAAAGGTATCAGAGGTATTTTTGATCCCGCAAACTACATTATGGATGATGCAGATATTACATGGGCTGTTGACAACACAAAACAGTATATTGAATATCTTCACATTAAAGATGCTTGTCTTGATGGTCACATTATCGTTCCTGCAGGTTTTGGTGATGGTAAAATTTCTGAAGTTCTTACAAAAATTTCAGAGATTAAAGATGATGAAACATTTGTTTCTATTGAGCCTCATCTTTTCGCATTTACAGGCTATTCAAATCTTGATACAAGAGAATTAAAACACAAGTTTAGATTTGAAAATCAAAACGAATCGTTTGATGCTGCTGTTAACGCACTCAAGGATATATTAAAGAATTTAGGATATGCTGAAGGAGAAGATAAAGTATGGAAAAAGTAAGATTTGGTATTATTGGCGCCGGTAATATGGGTTCGAGTCATTTAAGAAATTTTATTAATAACAAAATCAAAAATGGTATTTGTACCGCTATTGCCGATTTAAACCCCGAAAAACTTGAAAATGCAAAAAAAATTATTCAAGATGATAATGCATATGCAATGAATACCGTAAACTTCTATAATTCCGGTGACGAACTTATCGCTGCAAAAACTTGCGATGTTGTTATTATTGCTATCCCTCATTATTTCCATCCTGAATATGCTATTAAGGCATTAAAGAACGGTATGCACGCTGTTGTTGAAAAGCCGGCAGGTGTTTATACACTTCAGGTTGAAGAAATGCTTGAAGAAGCAAAGAAATATCCTGAATTAAAGCTCGGTATTATGTTCAACCAGAGAACAAATCCTGCATTCAAACTTATGAAGAAGATGATTGCAGATGGTGAACTTGGTGAAATTAAGCGTCTTAACTGGATTATTACTAACTGGTACAGAAATCAGTACTATTATAACAGCGGCGGTTGGCGTGCAACATGGGCAGGTGAAGGCGGTGGCGTACTTTATAATCAGGCTCCCCATAATATCGACCTTTTCCAGTGGATTCCCGGTATGATGCCCAATAAGGTTCGTGCATTCTGTCACTTTGGTAAATGGCACGATATCGAAGTTGAAGACGACGTAACTGCATATTTTGAATATCCCAACGGCGCAACAGGTGTGTTCATTACAACAACTGCAGATGCTCCCGGAACAAACCGTTTTGAAGTTACCGGTGACAAGGGCACTCTTATTTTTGATAACGGTAATGTTGTATTCAAAAAGCTTGATAAAGCTATTAGCAAGCACCTTGTTGAAGCCGAAACGTCATTTGGCACACCTGGCGTTGAAGTAATCGAACTCAATCCTGAAGGCGAAAATTCACAGCACATTGGTATTCTTAATAACTTTGCAAATGCAGTTCTTGGTATTGAAGAGCTTTATGCTCCTGCTGCAGACGGCATTAAGGGTGTTACTCTTGCAAATGCAATGCTTCTTTCAACTTGGAAGAATGAAACCATTGATCTTCCCTTTGATGGTAAGGAATTTTATGATCTTCTTCAGGATAAAATAAAGAATTCAACAGTTGTTAAAGAAGAAGTTAAATCAAGCGGATCAGCTGACCTTTCAAACACATACAATAACTAATTGGAGATGATTTTTCGTGTTTAGAACTGCTATAGTAGGTTGTGGAGGAATTGCGCATAGTCACTCGAAATATCTTTCCCAAATGGAAAACGTTAAAATCGTTGCGGTATGCGATATTTTGAAGGAACGAGCTGAAAAAATAAAGACTACGTACGCTCAAGATGCGGAGATTTTTGATGATTACGTTAAAATGCTCGATACAGTTAAACCCGACGTTTTACATGTATGCACACCCCACTATCTTCATTGCGAAATGGCGATTGCAGCTTTAAAAAGAAATATTAATGTTATGCTCGAAAAACCTGTGTGTATTAATCTCACACAGGTTGAAGAGCTTATAAAGGCTGAAAAAGAAAGTAATGCAAAGATTTGTATTTCATTCCAAAATAGATTTCTTTTGAGAAATAAAAAAGCAAAAGAATTAATTGAGTCAGGTGAAGCAGGTGCAATAAAATATGCAAGCGGTTCTGTTTTGTGGAAAAGAAATGCTTCATATTATACCGATAGTCATTGGCGTGGCTTTATGGAAACTGAAGGCGGCGGTGTAATGATTAATCAGGCTATTCATACACTTGATCTTATGTTATGGCTTTGCGGAGAACCTGAAAAGCTCACTGCATTAACAGCCAATTATCATTTGAAAGGTATAATTAACGTTGAAGATACAGCAAGTGCATATCTTACGTTCAAAAATGGCGCAACGGGTATGTTTTACGCTACAACAGCACATTATACTGATGCTCCCATTTCATTAGAAGTAGTTTGTGAGAATATGAAACTCAGTCTTACTAACGATGACCTTTATATCGACGGTGTTAAACAGGAACTTTACGATAATGCATTAAATTCAGACGGTAAAGGATATTGGGGCGTTGGTCATATGATGCTTTTTAAAGATTACTATTCACGTTTAGAAAACGGCGAAGATATGCCTATAAACGTTGAAGAAGCCGCAAAAGCCTTGAAGGTTCTTTTGGCTATGTATGAATCAAAAGGCAACGAAATTATATTTTAAAGGATTTTTTTATGAAAAGTTTTTTTGATGACACGGTTTTACTTAATAATGCTTCAGCAATAAATTTATATGAAAATTTTGCCAAAAATCAACCGATAATTGACTATCATTGTCACCTTAATCCCAAAGAGATTTATGAAAATAAATCCTTTGAAAATATCGGTGAATTATGGCTTGCAGGCGACCACTACAAGTGGCGTGCGATGCGCCAGAATGGCATTGATGAAAAGTTCATTACAGGTAATGCGGATTATAAAGATAAATTTATTAAATTTGCATCAACTCTTGAGTATGCTCCCCATAACCCTTTGTATTACTGGGCACATATGGAGTTAAAACAGCTTTTTGGTATTAACAGACCATTGACTGAAAAAAGTGCAGAAAGTATCTGGGAAGAAGCAAACGCAAAAATTAAAGCAGGCGGATTTTCTTCACAAGAGCTTATCAAGAGATGTAACGTAAAAGTTATCTGTACTACAGATGACCCTGCAGACGACCTTAAGTACCATAAACTTATGAAAAATATGGAAACCAAGGTATTACCTACCTTCCGTCCTGATATCATCTGTTTTGGTCTTAATCGCGATGATATTCTTGATTATATTAAGCGTTTAGGCGCAACAGAGAATACAGAAATTAATGATTTTGATACGTTGCTTTCTGTTTTAGAAAAACGTCTTGAGTATTTTGTTTCGGTTGGTTGCGTTGTTGCAGACCATGCGTTAGGTTATATTCCTGCCGAAAGAGGCGAATATGAAGATGCAAAAAATACATTTACAAAAGTTCTTTCAGGTCAGAAAATCGATCAGGCATTGTTAGATAAATATACTGACTACATGACAAGATTTTTTGCTGTTCGATATGCGGAAAAGAATATTGTTATGCAGATACATATGGCACCTTTAAGAAACGTAAACAGTAAACTTTTTGCTAAAACAGGTGCAGACAGTGGTATTGACGTTGTTGGCGACCCGATTTGTGCCGCACATTTTGCAAGAATGCTTGATGATATCAATACAGAAGGTAATTTGCCTAAAACAATATTCTATTGCCTTAACTCAACTGTTAATGATATGATTGCCGCTATGACAGGTGCGTTTTCCGGTGAAACACCCGGTAAAATGCAGTTAGGTTCTGCATGGTGGTTCAATGACCACGTTGACGGTATTAAAGACCAGATTCATGCTCTTTCAAACGCAGGTCTTTTAGGTAGATTTATTGGTATGCTTACCGACTCAAGAAGCTTTACGTCGTACGTTCGTTTTGATTTCTTTAGAAGAATTCTTTGTAATGAAATCGGTACCTGGGTTGAAAATGGTGAATTTGACCCTGATTGCGGCAAGCTCATTGAAGGTATTTCATACAAAAATGCTAAAGATTATTTTAATTTTTAATTAGGAGGATTATTTAATATGGATATGACTTTCCGTTGGTACGGTGAAAATGACCCCGTTACCCTCGAATATATCAGTCAAATTCCGCAAATGAGCGGTGTTGTTACTGCTATTTATGATGTTCCCGTTGGCGAAGTATGGCCTCTTGAACGCATTTTAGCATTAAAAGAAAAAGTTAACGCCAAAAATTTAAAAATGGAAGTTATCGAAAGTGTTCCCGTTCACGAAGATATTAAAATGGGCGCACCTACACGCGATAAACTGATCGAGAATTATTGCACAACTATCCGTAATTTAGGACAAGCAGGCGTAAAAGTAATTTGCTATAACTTTATGCCCGTATTTGACTGGCTTCGTTCAGACCTTAAAATGAAAAATGCTGACGGTTCAACCTGTCTTGCATATGACCAGGCTACAGTTAACGCTATGGATCCTGCAAAAGGCGAACTTTCTCTTCCAGGTTGGGACGAAAGCTACACAAAGGAACAACTCAAAGGTCTTCTTGATGCTTATAAAAATATCAATGAAGAACAGTTGATGGCTAACCTTGTATATTTCCTTGAAAGAATTATTCCTGTTTGTGAAGAATGTGACGTAAAAATGGCTATTCACCCCGATGACCCGCCGTGGAGTATGTTCGGTCTTCCCCGTATTATTACAAACGAAGAAAATATTGACAAAATGTTTAAAGCCGTTGATTCAAAATATAACGGAATTACACTTTGCACAG
>JAZROC010000001.1:0-2511 GCA_045648525.1 Clostridia bacterium | reverse complement strand
GTTGTTTTCAGTTTCTGACCAGTCAAAGTTTCTTGTAATTGAATATGTAGGAATGGGATACTGGAAACCTCTGCCGTTAGCATCGCCTTCAACCATAATTTCGATGAATGCACGGTTAACCATAACCATTTCCGCTTTACAATCTTTATACTTGAAGTCCATTTCCTTGCCGCCAACGATAGCGTTAAGCTCTGCTAAGTCAGCAGGAACGGTCCAGTCAAGAGTAATATTTGTAAAGGGTGACTGTGTACCCCAACGTGAAGGTGTATTTACACCGTAAATGAAGGACTGAATGCACTGTTTAACTTTCTTATAAGAAAGGTTATCAACTTTTACGAAAGGAGCAAGATAAGTATCAAAGCTTGAGAAAGCCTGCGCGCCTGCCCATTCATTCTGCATAATGCCCAAGAAGTTAACCATCTGGTTACAAAGTGTTGAAAGGTGAGCTGCAGGTGCGGAAGTAATTTTTCCGGGAACACCGCCTAAACCTTCCTGAATAAGCTGTTTTAATGACCAACCTGCGCAATAACCTGTAAGCATTGAAAGGTCGTGAATATGAATATCAGCATTTCTGTGAGCATTGGCAATTTCGTCATCATAGATTTCTGAAAGCCAATAGTTAGCGGTAATTGCGCCTGAGTTTGAAAGGATAAGTCCGCCTACTGAATAAGTAACGGTGGTGTTTTCCTTAACACGCCAGTCAGTAACCTTAACGTAGCTATCAACAACGTCCTTATAGTCAAGGATAGTTGATTTCATATTTCTTAACTTTTCTCTCTGACGACGGTAAAGAATGTATGCCTTTGCAACGTCAGCATAGCCTGCCTGAACAAGCACGGTTTCAACTGAGTCCTGAATATCTTCAACCTGAACGATTTCGTCCTTGATTTTGGGCTCGAAATCTGAAGTAACCTTAAGTGCCAAGAAATCTATAATATTGTCGGTGGTTTGTCTTTCGCAAGCCTCAAATGCCTGCTTAATAGCGTCTGATATCTTCTTAATATCAAAATCAACTACTTTATTGTCGCGCTTTAAAACTCTGAACATATTTTTTCTCCTTTACTTTTCTCCCCGAATTTCAGCTTCGGGAACGTATTTTCTTACTTCTTCTAATATTTCAAGCATTTCTTCCTTTGTAAATGAGTCACCACCGGATAAGAGATTACCCGAATCGACAAATTTTTGGATAAAATACTTATTTTCGCCCTCAAGATATTGGCCAATGGCAATAAAATCTTCTGTTTTGTGAATGCCTTTTACTGCCGTAGTCCTGAATTCGTGGTCAACACCGCTGTTCCTTATTATATCAATGCTTTCCTTGAAAACGCTGACATCTATTTCCGACCCTGTCGCCAAGGAATAGTTTTCAAAGGAAGATTTAACGTCCATCGCTATATAATTAATATAAGGTATGACGGCTTTTAATTTTTCAGGCAATGCACCGTTAGTATCAAGCTTTACCATAAACCCCATCGCCCTGATCTTTTTTATAAAATCAACGATATCAGGTTGAAGCAATGGCTCGCCACCGGTAATGCAAACACCATCTAAAATACCCTTGCGCTTTTCAAGGTATTCAAAAACCTCATCTACCATATTTTGATTTTCGATGGGATTTCTCACCAAAGACCCGTTATGGCAGAAGGGACACCTTAAATTGCACCCGCCCGTAAAGACCGTACAGGCTGTTTTTTCAGGAAAATCAAGCAGCGTAAGCTTCTGAAAACCTTGTATATTCATAACTTTACGCATATTCCTCATTATTTTAGTGTGGATAGTATAACACACATATTTATGGTTGTCAATAGGAAAAACCACAATATCTTGTGTTTTTTTGAAAATTTTCTCGGGATATATTGTAGTATGTACATTTGTTCATATGTCGCATATGAGCATAAGTATGATAAATCAAGGCTTTTAATAAAAAGACCGGTATAAAAAACCTACAATCTTGACAGAAAACGTGTACGAAGATATAATATTAAACGTAAGTTTAGTATGAAGGAGTGCAAAAATGAAAACAAAGGACATACTATGGGTAGTAGTACCCCTGATTTTGCTTTCCGTTGGCAGTGCAATCACTCTTTTATCAGTGATAAAAATAATTTGCGTTGCCTCGACTGCGTCAAAGACGGCAGTAATCGGTACTTCTGATTTTGCGATTTCCTTATTAATTGCCATTGATACTTGCGGTTTTGCCTTTTATTCTTGTATTTTTGGCATACTTATTATATTAACTTCACTTATTTTAATTTTTTTATCTAAAATTCGTAGCAAAAAACGGTAAAATGTGATAGAATAGTATCAGTTTTCACATAGGAGTAATTATTATGGAACAAAAAAGAAGTAGTTTTACAGGGAAAATAGGTTTTTTGCTTGCGGCGGCAGGAAACGCGGTAGGTTTGGGTAATATCTGGCGATTCCCCTATCTTGCGGCAAAGCACGGTGGTGGAATATTCCTTCTGGTATATATTCTCCTTGCAATTTCATTTGGTTTTACCCTTATGCTTG